>JABDPD010000401.1 GCA_013042895.1 Boseongicola sp.
CACCGGGATGCGAGCGCCAGATTTCATTCTGTTTGTCAATAACTTGGCAGATATCTCTGGTGTTGACCGCAACCGCATCATCTTCGGTGGGGACCACCTTGGACCTCAGGCCTGGCGCGCTCTTGACCCTGATAGTGCAATGGCCAAAGCCGATGCCATGGTGCGAGACTACACTGCCGCCGGTTTTGGAAAAATTCACCTCGACTGCTCTGAAGGCTGCGCCGGAGAACCCACCCAACTAGGCGATGAAGTCACCGCTTCAAGATCTGCCCGACTGGCGAGAATTTGTTGTGACGAAAACCCGGATCTGCTCTTTGTCGTTGGCACGGAAGTCCCGCCCCCCGGTGGCGCACGCGTCGATGAAGAGAGCGACATCCCCCCGACATCCCCCGATGCCGCACGAAAGACACTTGCAACCCATGATGCTGCCTTTGGCGATATGAGCGAAAGAATCGGTGGCCTCGTTGTCCAACCCGGTGTTGAGTTCAGCCCGACCGAAGTCCACGACCTGCCGATGGACCGAGATCCAAAACTGATCGACGCAATAACGGATTATCCAAACGTCTGCCTCGAAGCCCACTCGACAGACTATCAAGACCCGGCCGTCTACCCCCGTCTCGCCCAACTGGGCTTTGCGTTCCAGAAAGTCGGGCCAGCGCTGACTTTCGCCTATCGCCAAGCGCTCTACGCTCTGGACCAACTGCACCCAAACACTGGGGCACTCCAAGCCACAATGGAAACGCTGATGATCGAGGACCCTTCCAAATGGCAAGGCCACTATCACGGCGACAGCCAAGCCCTCTACACTCAGCGCCATAAAGGGCTGGCCGACCGCATCCGCTACTACTGGCCACAACCAAAGGCCCAAGCGGCAGTCCGCGAGCTTCTCACAGCCTTTGAACGCCCGATACCGGACGCAAGTCTGGTGCAGGTGTTCGATGCGTCAGTGCTGGAACGTGCGGATACCCTGCAAGGCACGCAAGTACAGCGTCTCATTGATGCACAGATCGAATGCGCATTGGCGCCCTATTTCTTTGAGGAAGCGGCATGACAGATACTTGGATCGCTCCAGAGCAACTTTTTGACGGCCAGACACTGAGAACCGGCTGTGCTCTTCGGATCGTCGATAACCACGTTACCGAAATTGCGCCCGCACCAATTGATGCCCAACCGATCAAGGGATGTCTGACCCCGGGCTTCGTTGATCTTCAAGTCAACGGAGGCGGAGGGGTCATGCTCAACACCACACCAACCCGCGACGGCATCGCCACAATCGCAGAAGCCCATCGCCGCTTCGGGACAGTAGCAGTGATGCCAACGGTCATCACAGACGCCCCTGAGGTCCTTGATCAGGCTGCCGAAGCCGCAATTGCAGCGCGTAACGACGAAGGAATTGTCGGCCTGCATATTGAGGGCCCACATATCTCAGTCGCACGGCGCGGCACCCACAACAGCGCGTACATTCGCCCACTGGATCAGCGGACAATGGATGTCGTCGCAGAACTGCGCAACCACGATATCGCAGTTATGATCACACTCGCGCCCGAAGCCGCATCAACCGCTCAGATCGCGGCGCTTGCTGAATTGGGAGCCATCGTTTCCGTCGGCCACACCGATGCCGAAGCCGATGTTATTGAAGCCGCAACCGCCGCCGGAGCCAAATGCGCAACCCATCTGTTCAATGCAATGTCTCCAATGACAGCCCGCGCGCCCGGTGCTGTCGGCGCGGTCATCAGTTCGCATCTCAGGTCCGGCATCATCTGCGATGGATATCACGTAGATGATAGAATGATCGCAATCGCTCTCAGGGCCAGACCGGCGAAGGACCTGGCTTTCCTTGTGTCTGACTCGATGGCAACTGTCGGAGGGCCAGATCACTTCGATCTCTACGGTCAGGAGGTGCACCTCGACCATGGCCGCCTTATCAATGCTGAAGGCAACCTCGCGGGGGCGCATGTCACCCAGGCGCAAGGCGTAGCGCGGCTTGTGAAACATGTTGGGATCTCTCTGGAAGCGGCACTCCGCATGGCTATCACGG
>JABDPD010000407.1 GCA_013042895.1 Boseongicola sp.
CCAGTCCCCAGTTGAAATGTCCGACCCACAGCGCCACCAGCATCAACAGCATGCCAAGGATCCAAATCCAGACTAGAACCGGTACCGAGCCCGTTGGCCTAAGGTCCCGGCGAAGCGCCGGTCCCAGATACAGCGAGATTGCCACCAGACCTGCCAGCATCCAGGCCAATACAGGTCCGGCAACATACAAACCGCCGAAGGTATAAATTGCCCAGGTCCAAACCAATGTCCCGCTGACGATGCGCTCAGGCAGGGTCACGAGGATCTCGGTCCAGCAGGCGTGCTATCAGCGGGCGTCTTAACCAGGCAAGGCTAAGCGCCATAACAACCATCAAAGTCGCCGCTACGCCTGCCGCTATCGCGATCTTTGGACGTGGCGACGATGGACGGCTCGGTAATGTGGCGTCGGCAAGAACCTGTACAAGCGGATACGACGCAAAAACTTCGGCCTTCGATGTGTCCGAGCGGGCAAGTGCCGAAGCAAAGACGGCTTCCGCGACTTGATAATCCCGAGACAGATCATCGAGACGCGCCGCCTTGGGGGCCAGCTCGGCGATACGCAAATCGACATCTACCAATTGTTGCTCAAGCGAAGTAACTGACGATGCCTTCGCTTCACATTCAGCAGCCAACGCGATCAACTCAGATAACAAAGCTCCGCGGGCAGGATCCGGTGCGATATCGAAAGAGACTTTCATCGCTTCAAGTCCGTTCCCGACTACCGATCGGCCACGCGCCGCAAGTTTGTTTTCTGTTCCCGAAACGGCGTGCCAAGCACTTCGCACAACCGGATGCTGCGCACCGTAGCGGCCCTGTGCCTCTGCCAATGCGGCGCTTTGCTCCGCAAATATTTGCGCCAAAGTCTGGAACTCGGGATCCGCATGGAGACGCAAATTGCTGGCCGCTTCATGTGGCGTAAGGCCAATTTGATCGCTCAAGGAGTGCATTGACGCGTCGGTTGCATACTTCGCATTCCGCGCCGCTTCCAACTCCCCGGCCAACTCATCGCGCTTTGCCACAATATCCTGAAAATGGTCGAAGCTCACCAAGCCACTTGCCGTTTGAATAAAAGCAATCTCCTCGCGAAGCCGCTTCACATCCTTCTCGTAGTCGACAATAGCGACCCGCGCGGCCGCCTCCCTGTGGTCCATCTCATCTTGACGCAATGCATCAAGTTCTTCGAGAAACACCTTAAGGATGGCTTCCGCGCGGGCCTGGGCCGTGAGTGGATCAGGGCCGGCCATCTCGAAATGTATCAGCGAAGTCTCGTCGACCAGCTTAATGCGAGGCCCTCCCAAAGCCTCTCTTTCGATACCCAGCACCCTCGAGGCCCGTTCCAATGTTCGGTTCGCTGCAAGGAGCCGCTTATATGTTTGCGTCGGACTAATGCGTGATGACGAAAACGCCGACGCAGCGGACGAAGACGCCTGCCCAAGATCGGCAAGGTTCACCGATGCCTGCGCACCGGATCCGGGCAAGATCAAAGACACTTCGGACGTAAACGAATCCGGCGTCACCTTAAGGTAAGTCACGATCGGAGCCCAAAGCCCCACAGCGGAAAGGATAAAAATCATCGCGTAGCGCGGAAGCCGCCCCAGATCATCAAGACGACCGCCACGTAGGATGCGGGCAAGGCTGGGGCGATTTCTAAACAAACGAAAATATTTCATCTCAGGACTCTCCTTGTCCCGGGACACTATTCGGTTTTTGTTAGGAAAACTTGGCCACGGAGGTACATCCGAACGGCCATTTCGTATTGGCGACTATCCTAAAGGATAGCTCAAAACAGGCCCGCTTCTTTGGCGGCCAAAGCTGCTTGCGTGCGGTTCTTCGCGCCGAGCTTTCGGCACGCTGTCTTGACGTGAAGTTTTACGGTCACTTCTTGCAAATCAATCTCTCGGGCGATTTCCTTGTTTGAAAGCCCCCGACACAGTCCGTCCACAACCTGCAATTCCCGCTCGGTAAGAATCTTTGAAAGCTCGTGTGGCTCGTCGTCTATCTTTTCGGTCATGAACTTCACAGGCGCATAAATCTCACCTTCGGCCATGAAGCGAATTGCATTCACAAGAGACTTGGCGCCAATTGTCTTGGGAACAAAACCAACTGCTCCATCATCCAATGCCTTTTGCGCCACCTTTCGGTCTGCAGAACCCGACAATATCGCGACAGGGGCCGGTT
>JABDPD010000412.1 GCA_013042895.1 Boseongicola sp.
ATCCTTCATGGCGCTTTGCGACATGTCACTGAACGTACCGATTTGGCGTGATACGGGCGCAGGATGTGTTTCGTCCTCACTCAGCCAAGACCTGCTCAATTTTTCGGAACCAGTGCTCCAGTCGTTCCTGGTTCATCCCCCAGTCTGAACCGACATTGTAGCGCGCGCGCGAAATCGCAGACAATTTGGTCTGATGCCCTTCGGCAACGGCCTTAAACGTCATATAATCACGGAAACCTATCCACTTAGTTCGCGCCACAAATGTGATCATCCCTTCGTCGATGCTTCCATCAAGCCGACGCACACGAGGCTCGCCACGAGCCACTTCCATCAAAGCTTCAAGAACCAAATCGGGATCACCGTCCAACCGAGGCGCTTCGCGGCCCATCAATCTGTAACCACGCGGGCCGGGATCATTGGCAATCGCAGGATCCACATGCCAATCATCAATGTCAGTCGGTGCAAAACGGATCCATCCAAGACCGCCAAAGACCACAAGAACAATCAAAATCAAAGTGGTTTGCATCAGAATAAAGCCTCGTTTTCGTTGCCCTACCCATCACATATTAACAATTTCCCTAACTGGAAGTCACTCGGCGATTCCATGCCCATAGACAAATCAACTCATAGGCGACATGAGCGCCCGCAACGGCCGTGATGTTCGCATGATCAAAAGGCGGGGACACTTCAACAACGTCCGCTCCGATCAGGTTTATCCCCGCAAGATCACGCAGAATAATCGCGGCCTGGGCAGTCGTTAGACCTCCCCAGACTGGTGTTCCGGTGCCAGGCGCATAGGCAGGATCAAGCCCATCTATATCAAACGACAGATAGACCTTCGCATCCCCTACGATTTCTTTGATTGCAACCGCTGTCGCTGCGGCACCATTCTCATGGATCGAACGGGCATCAAGCCTCGTAATACCAAGAGGCGTGTCATTTGCGATACGGATGCCAACTTGAACAGAGTGATCGACGTCAATCAAACCCTCCTGGACAGCCTTATAGACAAATGTGCCATGGTCCACACGCTTCGGATCATCGTCGACCCATGTGTCAGAATGAGCATCAAACTGGATCAGAGCCAAAGGACCATGACGAGCCACATGAGCCCGCAAGAGTGGAAGCGTTATCGAGTGATCCCCGCCAAGCGTCAGACAATTAGCATCTTGGTTCAGAATTTGAGCAGCGTGCTGCTCGATCAAATTGGGGACTTCCGCAACTCTTGCATAGTCAAATGCCATATCTCCATAGTCCGCGATTGCGAATTCAACCAAAGGATCAAACCCCCAACCATAAGGCGGATCACCAGCTTGAAGCGTTGAGGCCTCCCGCAAAGCGCGCGGACCGAAACGTGTCCCGGGGCGATTGGTCACTGACTGATCGAAGGGCACTCCGGTGATTGCGAGATCAATACCGGAAAGGTCCTTCGTCAGACGGCGTCGCAAAAACGAAGGCACTCCAGCAAACACGTTTTCATATGCCAACCCGCGCGGCTCGTCTCGAGTGAAGGCGACATCGACTTCGTTTGCGGCATCCTCAAGTCCCATGACCTACTCTCCCAATTCGTTGACGACTTAAAGGCCCCATGGAGGCCCGGCGTCAAGGTTTGGTGCAAGTCAAAAACTACACAAGTCGCAGGACTACTGGACTTCCGGTCAGTTCATGCAAAAACATTCAAGCGATAGTAAGAACAAGTCAGTGATGCCGAAATGACAGACGACCCGATCTATGACCACCCGGATGGGCTCCCGCGCCTAATTGAAATCATGCGACGCCTACGTGATCCGCAAGACGGCTGCCCTTGGGACATTGAACAAAATTTCAAATCCATAGCCCCCTACACTATCGAGGAAGCCTACGAGGTCTCAGATGCGATTGATCGCGAAGACTGGCCCGCGCTGGAGGGCGAGCTCGGAGATCTGCTGCTGCAAGTTGTATATCACGGCCAGATGGGTGCCGAAGTTGGACATTTTGACGTGGAGAGCATCGCTCGCACTGTGAGCAACAAGATGATTGATCGTCATCCGCACGTCTTCGGAGAAGAGAGTCGAGAGAAAACAGCCGATCAGCAAACACTTGATTGGGAAGCATCCAAAGCGCGCGAAAGGACCATGAATGGCGCGGGCGGGGTTTTGGATGACGTCGCCCTTGGCCTGCCGGCCCTATTACGCGCGGTAAAACTTCAAAAGCGGGCGGCACGTGTCGGATTCGATTGGCCCGATACCAAGCTAGTGCTCAACAAGATTGAAGAAGAAGCGCACGAGCTAGTGGAGGCGCAAGACACATTGGACTCTGATCACGTTCACGAAGAGTTTGGTGATCTTCTTTTTGTCATGGCGAACCTTGCCAGACACCTGGGCGTGGATCCCGAACATGCCTTGCGCGATGCAAATTCGAAATTCACCAGACGATTCAAACAAATTGAGAAAGAACTCGCCGCGAAAGGTCGCTTGCCCCAAGACAGCAC
>JABDPD010000415.1 GCA_013042895.1 Boseongicola sp.
ACCATCACCTGTTCGAGCCTGTGATCATGGGCCTAATCATCTTCAACGCGATCCTTCTGGCACTGGAAACCTTTCCCGACGTCATGACCGCGGCTGGTCCGTTGATCCTAACCATCGACAAGATAATTCTCGGGATATTCGTCATCGAGATCATTCTGCGCATGGTCCACGATTTTCGCGGTTTCTGGCGCGATCCATGGCGAGTTTTCGATTTTTTGGTTGTTGCTATCGCGATTGTCCCAACCACAGGCGCACTGTCAGCTCTCCGTGCTTTCCGCATCCTTCGGGTTTTGCGACTTGTGTCATCAGTCCCTCAAATGCGTCGCGTAGTTGCGGGTTTGCTCACCGCGCTTCCCGGGATGGGTTCAATCGTCGCCCTCTTGGGACTAATATTCTTCGTTTTCAGCGTGATATCGACCAAACTCCTCGGTGCGACCTTCCCGGAATGGTTCGGCTCTCTTGGTGCTTCGGCCTACACGCTTTTTCAGGTTATGACTCTTGAAAGCTGGTCGATGGGCATCGTGCGCCCTGTCATGGAGGTCTTCCCGATGGCGTGGCTTCTCTTTGTGCCCTTCATCATTCTGACCGCTTTTGCCGTTCTAAACCTTTTCATCGGTGTCATCGTCGACGCGATGCAGTCAGAAAGTGCCGAGAATGCGCATGACGACCGTGAAGCCATGAAGAACGAAAGTGCGGCAATCCTTCAGGAAGTACGAGCCCTGCGCGCAGAACTTGCGGCCCTGAGGGTCGAACGCTAGGGTCCGCGCGCGATGAAGCTCTTTGTAGGCCTTGGAAATCCCGGCGCTAAATATGCGCAGAACCGTCATAACATTGGGTTTATGGCGGTCGATCGTGTTGCGTCCGATCATGGGTTTGCCCCTTGGCGCGGCAAGTTTCAGGGCTCGGTATCAGAAGGCAAGCTTGACGGCGAAAAAGTCATCCTTCTTAAGCCGGAAACCTTCATGAACCTTTCGGGCCAATCAGTTGGCGAGGCAATGCGTTTTTACAAGTTGACCCCCGCTGATGTCACCGTTTTCCATGACGAGATCGACCTTGCCCCCGGAAAGCTGAAGGTCAAACAGGGCGGTGGTCATGCCGGTCACAACGGTTTGCGCTCTCTTCATCAACACATCACGCCTGAGTACCAACGTGTCCGAATGGGTGTCGGTCACCCAGGCCACAAAGACGCGGTTCCGAGCTATGTCCTAAAGGATTTTGCCAAGGCTGATCAGGAGTGGCTCGATGATATGCTGCGCGGAATATCCGACGGGGCAAGCCATCTGGCGGACGGTGACATTGGCCGCTTCCAAAACGCCGTGGCTCTGCGCCTGAACCCGCCTCGGTCGTCAACAACAAGCCCCAAAAAACAAAGCGCACCAACAAGGTCTGAGCCCGCACAGGTCGAAGACACAAGATCACCGCTCCAGCGCCTGGTCGAAAAATTTCGGTGACCTACGACGTCCCGAGCGCGTTTCGTGCGCAGTCTGCCGCCTGCGCAAAGCTGGACTCGCCCTTTATGGAGCGCCTCATGATGCTCTGCGCGGAACGGCTGAAGCCCGGTTCTCCCGTCACGAACCGCGTGCTTCAATGGCCCGGTGACCCACGCCCTCAAAGCGACAACGTCCCATTGCGTCTTGCCGGCGCATTGCATGCGCTCAAAATTGAAGGTCTTTCATTAGAGGATGTTTACCCACCGAACGTCCCTGACGACGAGACCCTCTGGTCCGCGGTTGAGACCGCAATTGAGACCTTTCCGGATCACATTCTCCAATGGCTGGAATGCGCGCCACAAACCAATGAAGTGCGCAGGTCAGCTGTTATCCTTCCTTCTCTCGCGCTAGTGCAACACGAACTTGGCCGGCCGCTAAAACTTATGGAGCTTGGTGCCAGTGGTGGCCTCAATCTTTATGCGGATCAATTCCACCTCCAACTACCAGGCGCTGATATTGGTTCAACAAATGCTGAAGTGCGGCTGCAACCTGACTGGACAGGACCCAACCCGCCGACCGAGCTCCCCCAGATCATTTCGCGCAGCGGTGTCGACTTAAATCCGCTCGATCCAAATGACAGCAACGACCGTCTTCGACTTCTGGCTTACCTGTGGCCAGATCAACCGGACAGATTAGAACGTACGCGCGGCGCGATTGATCTTGCGACTGTGACACCGAGCCAAGTTACCAAATCGGATGCTGGCGATTGGCTGCCGAAAGTGCTGGCGGAGCCCTGCGATGTGGGGCGCTTCGTTTTCCACACCATCGCCGCGCAGTACTTCCCGGTTGAGACAAAGGCCAAAGTGGAAGCAGCCCTCGCTCGCGCCGGGGCGAAAGCCACCCGCAAAAATCCACTCGCGCACCTTTCAGTGGAAGCCGACGGCGGGCAAGGGGCATCTGTAAAGCTCGCCATTTGGCCTGGCGGAAAAAACAAGGAAATCGCACGTGCTGACTTTCACGGACGCTGGATACACTGGACCGGTCTTTAACCCGCACTAGGTGCTCTCTTAAGGGAGCCAATCAATGAAAAAAGACCCGGCTATTTACGTTCTTGGGGAGCCACTACAATCGTGCTCAACCAATCCTGTCACTGGATTTTTTCGAGACGGCGCTTGCAATACTTGCGCAGAGGATACCGGGCAACACACGGTGTGCGCC
>JABDPD010000418.1 GCA_013042895.1 Boseongicola sp.
TTGCTCCGATCCTTGTGCTGACCCTAACGGACATGGCACCTCGCATCGTCCTCGCAGCTTTGGCCGTCTATTTTGTAACCATGACAGCGACTGTCATCGGGATCAGCCAGTCGGACAATAGGGCAAGTGACCTCGTGAAAGCGTATGGTGGTAGCCGTTGGCGTATTCTTTGGCTGGTTCAATTGCGCAGCGCCTTGCCCACCATCGTTACGGGTTTCCAAATTGCTGCTCCTAACGCCGTGTTGGGAGCAATTTTGGCTGAGTTTGGCGGTGGCGGCCGCTGGGGGCTTGGAACCTACTTACTCGGATCTCTTGGTCGAGGGGAACCAGACAGGCTTTGGGGCATTGGCCTGATCGCGACCGCTATTGCAGGATTGGGTTACTTGTTCTTTGCATTAATTTCTCGGCGCTTGCTTGGGGCTACGCGCGCTGTCACTTTGAATACCGCCACTCCGATTCGCGAGGAGATCTCCTCACCACCGCTGACGCGCTTTATGATGCTGATAGGGATCGTCTCTATCCCATTCCTGTTATGGTGGGCCTTCATCGTGCTTACCGGCGTACCCGCCATGATCGCGAAGACACCTTTTGGGGTGATAGATTATTTGTTTTTCGCAAAGACTGCCCCTGTTGCACAAGAAAAGCTGTTTCAGGCATTGTCAGAAACACTCCCCATCACTTTTGCGGGCATGGCGGCCGGCATTGGCTTTGCTTTTCTGTTGGCAATCTCGACACGGCTGTTCCCAAACGCCATTCGCGCTTTCATGCCTGTGGCCCTTGTCACGCAAACCATGCCTCTGGTGGCTCTAACCCCGCTCTTGGTGCTCATATTCGGACGCGGCACGTCCTTGACGCTTTGGGTGACGATCTCTGTGACGTTCTTTCCTGCTTTCGTCACATTGGCGCAAGGGATCGCATTGGTTCCGCGCAGCGCACAAGATTTACCGCGCGCCTATGGCGCATCTGCTTGGCAAGAAATGCGGATGGTTACAATCCCTGCATCTCTACCATATCTGTTTGCAGCGACGCGTCTTACCGTCCCAAGGGCGTTGCTGGGAGTGATGATTGCTGAGTGGTTAGCAACCGGTCGTGGCTTGGGGAATTTGCTGAATCAATCGCGAGGCTACCTCGACTTTGGTATGATCTGGACTGTTGCATTTGTCTCAGTCCTCTTATCAGTCGTCTTGTACCAGCTCGTTGTGGCGATCGAACGAAAAGTGTTGCGACGCTTAGGCATGCAAACCGCAGAATGAAGTTATTGAGCCGCCGCCTTGGTCGAAGGAACGCCGCTTCTTACTTCTTTCATAATTGCGGAAACAACGAATGTGCATTTGGATTGATCAGGAGAACCTCTTTCAAGAAGCGGCCATTGGCTGCACCTGCAGCGAAGGCCGCTTCGTCCCGCGTTGTGTGAGCTCAGACGGGCCGCAGCGAACGATCAAGTTTCCGAGACCAGCCGTTCGAACATTTTGCAGCGAAGGTCTCGAAAGAGCCCTCATTGACTGATGCTGCGCTCTACACGAAGGTCAGCTTTCGATGAACTTTCAAGTAAGCTGGCAAGCACAAGCCGAGCGGAAAGGAACAGACAATGCTACTGGCGTTTGCCGCGCCAGCCTGAGATGGAGAATCGTCGAACATTGCGCCGCTTCCATACGCCGCGCTCAAAACATACGATACTTCTGGCAACCCGGCGTTAAAGACCGGAATACGCTGATCGTAGAAGATAAGCTGGGCAGGCTAATATCGGGACCGGGAAACTCATCAGAAGATAGCACGATCAGGTCAGGGCCTTCACCAATTCAAAATGGTGCATTGTGTCAAATGCGCAGAACTCGACCGGACCCAGCTCAATGGGCCCGATCTCTCTTAATAAACGGCGGCTGATCTCGGAACTGAAGTCGACAAGTTCCCTCGCCGTTCCATCAGACAGCCAATCGATCAGGTAGGCCATCGTGATATGGAACACGTAGCTATCGAAGTCTTCGAAGGTTATTCCCGTGGCATCGCGCAAGCTGTTGCGCGTTTGGCGTAGGGCACGTTCCTCGGCCTCGTTGGCCCCGGACACCGTGAAGCTGTAGCCCGCAAAAAGACCGTCCACCTTGATCTTGTAGCAGGTCGGCAAGGCCAGTCGGTCCAACCGCTCAAGTAGGAGCGCGTTCACATCATCGCGCGGAAGTCCCTCGGGGATGCCCTCGGGCCAGCCGCTTCCCGGTTTCATGTCAGGCGACAGGCCCTGGTAGACGGTCATGTGGAAACTGGGCGGCGGCAGGAAAGTGAAGAAGCGGCTGAATACGCTCTTCTTGACGTCTTCCTGAAGCTCGCGCATCGCCTCGAAGGCGTGGGACCT
>JABDPD010000420.1 GCA_013042895.1 Boseongicola sp.
CCTCACGAATTCAACTGGCATTATGAAGAACGCTACCGGCCCAAACCGGATGAGGTGGGTGGCTCCTGCTCCACCGGCATCGAATGTGCCAAAATGCAGTTTGTTGAATGTCACTGAGAACTGACCCGGTATTTTCACCGAGATTTGACCCACCCTTATTTATGCGTCGTGGTTTATGACGCGGTCAACGTTGCGGTCTCCTTTTCTGTTTTCTTTGCGGTCTTGGCACTGGCCTTGAAGCGGTAGCTGTCGTTGCCAGTTTCGAGGATGTGGCAGCGGTGTGTGAGCCTGTCGAGGAGCGCTGTAGTCATCTTTGCATCGCCGAAGACCTGTGCCCATTCCGAGAAGCTAAGGTTGGTGGTGATGATGACGCTGGTACGTTCATAGAGCTTGCTGAGCAGATGGAAGAGTAGCGCGCCGCCGGACGAACTGAACGGCAGGTAGCCAAGCTCATCCAAGATGACCAAGTCGACCTTGGTCAGCATCTCAGCCATCTTGCCGGCTTTGCCAAGCGCCTTTTCCTGCTCCAGGGCATTGACCAGTTCGACTGTGGAGTAGAAGCGTACCTTGCGCCTGTGGTGTTCGATGGCTTGGACGCCGATTGCTGTAGCCGTATGGCTTTTGCCTGTTCCCGGTCCACCGATCAGCACGACATTCTCGGCCGCTTCGATAAACTCGCATCGGTGCAGTTGCCGCACTGTCGCCTCGTTGATCTCGCTGGACGCAAAATCAAAGCCAGTGAGGTCTTTATATGCCGGGAAGCGGGCGACCTTCGTGTGGTAGGCAATGGACCGCACCTCGCGTTCGGCGATCTCGGCTTTGAGCAGCTGTGATAGTAGTGGCGTCGCGGCTTCGAACGCTGGTGCACCTTGGGCGACCAGATCTTCGACCGCATTTGCCATGCCGTAGAGCTTGAGGCTGCGCAGCATGATGACGATAGAGGCTCCGGCTGGGTCATGACGCATGGCGCTTCTCCCCAGCCTGTCTCAGGCTGTCATAACGATCTACGTTAGCCTCTGGCGTTGTCTGCAATGTCAGCGCATCCGGCGGATCGACGTCGGGATGATCCGTCGGTTTGCGGTCGATCAATCGATGCAGCAAGTTCAGGATGTGCGTCTTGGTGGGTACGCCTGCTTCAAGTGCCAGTTCTACCGCCCGCAAGACATTCTCTTCATTGTGCTGAAGAACCAATGACAGAATGTCGACCATTTCCCTGTCGCCACCATCCTTGCGCAGCATGTGATCCTGAAGCTGACGGAAGGCATCCGGCATCTCTGTGAACGGTGCACCGTTGCGAAGCGCGCCCGGTTTGCGTTGGATGACAGCCAGATAGTGACGCCAGTCATAGATGACCTTGCCGGGATTGCGATGAGACCGCTCAATGATCCGTGCGTGCTCACAGACTGTTTGCCCTTCAGCGACGATAACCAGCCGTTCGGGGTAGACATGCAGGCTGATACGGCGGTTCGCAAAGCTGGCAGGCACGCTGTAGCGATTGCGTTCAAAGGTAATCAGGCATGTCGGAGACACCCGCTTGCTGTGTTCTATGAACCCGTCAAAGGCGGGCGGCAGCGCCATCAGCGTGGGCCTTTCGGCCTCCCATACCTCAGCGACGGAACCAGGTAAGGCCTTGTGCGGTGTCTCCTCCCAAAGGGCGATGCAGCGATCTTCCAGCCACTGGTTCAACGCGGCTAGATCCTTAAAGACAGGCATCACTTGCCACATGCGATTGCGTGCATCCTGTACGTTCTTCTCAACCTGACCTTTCTCCCAACCCGCTGCTGGATTGCAGAACTCAGGTTCAAAGACGTAATGGCTGGCCATAGCTTTGAAGCGTGCGTTGACATCGCGCTGCTTGCCGCGCCCAACACGATCGACCGCCGTCTTCATGTTATCGTAAATCCCACGTCCCGGAACGCCGCCGAACACGCGGAAGGCGTGCCAGTGGGCATCGAACAACATCTCATGTGTCTGCAAAGGATAGGCCCGCACGATAAAGGCGCGGCTGTGCGACAGCTTGGTGTGTGCAACTTGCAGTTTGATGCGCTCGCCACCAATCGTCGCCCAGTCTTCGCTCCAGTCGAACTGGAACGCTTCACCGGGCTGGAACACCAACGGGACATACGTCCCGCGTCCAGTTGTCCGCTCGGCACGCTGTCGATCAGCGCGCCACGCGCGCGCAAATGCTGCCACACGCTCGTAGGACCCATCATAGCCAAGCTTGACCAAGTCCTCATACATCAGCTTCACAGTCCGACGGTCTTTGCGCGACTTGCGTGTCTGAGCCAAAAGCCACGACGACAAACGATCCGCATAAGGATCCAACTTGCTTGGTCGCGGCGGCGTCTTGAACTTCGGTTCTACAGCACCTTCTCGCAGGTACTTTTTGATTGTGTTCCGCGACAAACCCGTGCGCCGGGCAATCTCACGAATTGGCAATTTCTCACGCAATGCCCAACGTCGAATAACACTCAAAAATCCCATGTCGATCACTCCATATCTCCCCGACAAAAACCGTCAGGGCAGTGTGTTCACATGGGTCAATTCTCAGTGGAAATTTGGGGGGCTACCGGGTCACTTCTCAGCAGAAATCAACATTCCTGCCTTTGGAACGTTCCGCAGAGTTAATCAATCGACAATGACCG
>JABDPD010000421.1 GCA_013042895.1 Boseongicola sp.
AAACCGAGGTTCACCTTGACGTTGTGGACCAGCGGTAAGTCAGTGATGCGATATTCAATTGCGAGATCATGTGTATGGGAAAAGGATGCGCGGGCCGCGGCTGCTGCCTCTGCTGGATCAATTCCAGGTCCAAGATTCAATATCGCTAATTCGAGCTCGGCAATCTCTTGTACGCTTCCGGGAGGTGGTGTGCCGGGAAGCGCAACTAAGTTCTTTTCGGTGGATGTGGCGCAACCTAAGAGAAACAAGGCCAGCAGGATCATAGAGTGTCTTTTTGGGGCGCGTATCATTTCCGCTAGGTACCTCTTAACCAGCTGCAATGTCAGAACTCTATCAAGCAAAGAGTTCACCACTTGGCAACTCTCATTATCCCGCTCATATGAACCGAAATTCTCTTTCGAAGTCGTGAAATATCAAAAAGGGGGATTGTAAAAGGATTCCAACCTGAGGCTGGGGTAGGGTGGTTTCGTAGCTTTGCCGGATGACAAAATCCAACACATTTCGTTACTTCAAAACTAGTCCTAAGATCAATCGCCTCGCAGTGATGATGCACGTCCGGTTCGCGGTTCCCATGTCATCTGTGTGGTGCCGGAAGAGTTTGAGCTTCTAAAGATGAGGATTAGGCGCTAAAAATCTCCAATCTGTCTCTTTCCGTCGCGGAGAAGGTCACGGATATATGTGTTCATCGCCTTCGCCTCGGCCGTGTAGAGACCGTGTTTCAATGCATTATTATTGCCTTTGGGCGCTCCGGACCCTTTTGCCCCACCATGCATCCGGCAGCGTTGCTTGCCTTTGACAGCCGGCGCTCGACAAGGCGTGCCCTGGCGGGTTTTTGCCCCGCAGCGCGCGCTTGCCCGCATTGGCTCCGTGTTGCGCTTATGCGTGCCGGCCATCTAGTCTGATCGGGTCTTGCGCGCGGCCTTGGCCTTTGGCTTTGCCTCGCAAGCCGGCGCCTCCCGCTGGTGCTCTATGGCGCGCTCGGCGTCAGCCTGCCGGGTACCGCGCCGGCCGGCATCAACAGACCCGACGATTGCCTGTCCGCCGGCTTGCACGTTGACGTGCTCGACCGTTACCTTCTGTTGTCCCTTGCCGCGGTGCTTGTTCAGGGTTTCAAGCTGTTTTGTATAGAGCGTCATCAGCTTTTGCGCGTGCTTGAGCGCCATGTCGCGGCCAGCAAAAGTCTGGTTGGGCAAGGCTGCTCGTCTCAGGCACTCGAGCGCCGCGTCATGCGTTCCGACCATCTGCATGACCAGCATCCCTTCCGCGCCGTCGGCCGGTTCCAGGCTTTCGTAAAGCTCCAGGGCGCGCAGGATCCGCGCGTGTTTCGTCTCCTCGCTGGCAAACTCGTGGAACCACAGCAGTTTCGAAATATCGTTGATCTTTTCGGCGAGTACGTCTTCGTCGCCGACCTCGAACACTGACTGCAAGGCTGCGGCGGGCGCTATCTCTTGGACCGCGATTTTGCGCTTCGTCACTTTCACTTTTTGCGGATCTTTCGCCATTCTGCTCGGCCTCGATTTTTTGCCTAGGCAAAAGCATATCAGGTTTCGGGCGGTAATTTGAGACCTATAACCATAAAAATTCTACTGTGCATGGGCTTGAATTCAAAAAAGTCGTTTGCTCCCCCATGTCGACCGGAAGCACCGATAAAGCGCATTTCCGAGTTGGGTTGTGTGAGCGGCTTGAGATTGGGGAATTGGGTGTAAGGAGCTTCAAAGGCCACTCGTCGGCAATGGCGTGTGCCTTGGGCCACTAGGAAGACTGCTCGTAGTATAAATTGCACTCGTCACGACATCCCCTGCAGGACTCCCGATAGCGCCCCGTTTCGCAGTTTCACGATCTGTTCCGGAATTGACCTGCGAAATTAAATCGGTATCCGATTGACAACAGTCGGTCTTCACGAAATTTAGGTTCTGGCGCCGCGAGGCGTGGGGGTTCGAGTCCCTTCACCCGCACCAACTAAAGTCATATTATTTCATAAAACCAATGACTTGTTGCAGTTGATTTGGTTCCCATCCAACCCTCTATCCGGCTCTAGTCTTTTGAGTCGCGCCAAAAGCGGGTCGCTCGCCTACGGCACAGCTCTCGGCAGTATTTCGCATCTACGTTTTTCAAAGAGACTAAATCAGCGCAAAACAGACATCGGTGTCGCCGCAGCAAATGGCAGCTACGAGCCCATATTGACGAATGCTGCGCGAACCACGAACTGGTGCGAGACGCGCAAAGCTGACATTGGCGGCAAAAAGACGGACCAGACCGGAAACGGACCACTGCCCGCGGTTTCTGCGCTGCAGCCCACAAACCAGCCTTTCGATACGATCGCGATGACGGCAGCGCGAACAGACGCTATTTGTTAATTGCTGCCTCAAGTTGATCCAGCGCCTCGTCTAGCCGAGAGCGTGTGCAGGCGATGTTGAGCCGGGCGAAACCGATACCTTCTTCGCCGAAGGCCGGGCCGCGTGTAAACGCCCATTTCGCCTCGTTGCGCAAAAAGGCGGTGAGGTCATCGGCGGTCAGTCCAAGACCGCAGAAATCGAGCCAAAGCAGGAAGGTGCCTTCCGGCTCTATCAGCTCCACACCGGGGAGCGTGGCCATCCGCTCGCGAACAAGGCTCAAATTGCCCTGGATATACTCCAGCGCTGCGTCGAGCCATGCCCCCCCCGCTGCGATAGGCGGCCTCCATGGCGACGCTGGCGAGGGCGTTGTTCTTGTTGACGGTCAGGCGGCTGTTCTCGGCCTGAAAGGCCTTCCGCTTATCCTCATCTGCGATGATCGTGAAAGATGAGCAACAGGCGGCGATATTGAAGCTCTTTGCCGGGGAAATACAGATAATGCACGTTTCGTGCATCCGCCTCGCTCAGTGACGCAAACGGTGTGTAGGAGTGCCCCGGAAAGGTGATGTCGGCGTGGATCTCGTCGGAAACCACCAGCACGCCGTTTCGCCGGCAAATATCGGCGATCCTTGCCAACTCTTCGCGGGTCCAGACTCGCCCAACGGGATTGTGCGGGTTGCAGAGATAGAGCATCCGGGCATTGGGATTTGTAGCAAGCCGTTCCAGCCCGTCGAAATCCATCTCGTAGCGCCCTTCTTTCAGGATCAGAGGATTTGAGATCATCCGACGTTTGTTTTCGGCAATGATATCGTAGAAGTCGAAAAACACTGGCGGCTGCACGATAATCCCGTCGCCTTCGTCGGTGAAAAGCGAGGCGGCAATGGCGAGGCTGTTCAACACATTTGGCGCGCGTAGGATGTGGTCGGGCTCAATCCGCCAGCCGTGGCGCGTTTCAAACCAGTTGATCAGTGCCGGGAAAAGGTCTGCCGGTACTGTTTCATAGCTGAAGACGCCATGTATCAGCCGCTTCTGCATTGCGTCCTGAATGGGTGGTGCAACACGGAAATCCATGTCCGCGACGCCAGCGGGAAACAGGCCCATGCCGTCTGCCCCCAGGACGACGCGATGCGGTTTCAGCGCCGGCACTTCACGCCGGTCGATTGCCTCGTCGAAATTGAACTCTGTCCTGCTCATGCTGCTTCCGCCGTTTCTTCCTGCAGGAACCAGCCGAAGAACAACGTGGCCAGCACCGCGGCGACCAGCTGCACACCGACGAACGCCAGCAC
>JABDPD010000423.1 GCA_013042895.1 Boseongicola sp.
CATGTTTTTCGACCACCCCGCAAGCGTCGACGAGAGCTATGGGCAGCACGCCCGCTTTGCCTTTGGGTTTTCAATGAAACTCTTTGCCGCCGCCGGTGCCGCTCTTGTCCACGCGGTCATTCCGTGCCTCTTTGAGAAAACCGCCAGCCGTATGGTCGCTGATCTCTACGCACGCACGCACAACCGCGGAAGCTAGGCCCTAAAACGGCCCCTCTTCCAGCACACCATCCGCCGACATCTGCGCGTAAAGCAATCCCTCGCGCAGGCCTCGGTCTGCAACGGTCATTCGATCCGTCGGCCAGACCCTCAAAAGAGCCTGCAATATCGCCGCTCCTGACATAATCAACGCTTGTCGATCCCGCCCAATGCGCGGATCCGTGCGCCGGCCCTCGGGCCCCATCTCCAGATAACTGCGGATCACTGTATCAATCTGATCAGATGTCATCCTGAGACCATCAACCTTGTTACGATCATACCGGCGCAACCCCAAATGGCTCGCCGCGACAGTCGTGACCGTCCCCGAGGTTCCAACGATCTGAAACCCTTCGCGCGCTTGCTCGTCTTCATAGGGCGAAAACTCCGCAAGTTGCTCCTCAAAAAACCAGCTCATCAACGCAAAACGCGCGGAGTCGTTTTCCACATCGTTGAACTGATCTCGGAGCGTCGCCACCCCCAGCGGCACGGATATCCAATCCACGACCCGGGCCGCTGGACCATCTGAAGTCTCTTCCTGCTCAAATCCTGCATGCAGACGCATGATCGCGCTTTGGCGGTCTACGGCCGGCACACCACTCATATCAATCCACACCAATTCGGTTGATCCACCCCCGATGTCGACGACCAGCAACTGCTCCGTCTTCATCGACACCAGCGGCGCGCAGGAAATCACCGCCAATCGCGCCTCTTCTTCCGGCGCAATAATATCCAATGTCAGTCCGGCTTGCTTTGAGACATTACTCAGAAACTCCTCGCCATTCTTGGCGCGCCGACAGGCTTCCGTCGCAACAAGACGCATCCTTTTAACATCATGTTTCTTGAGTTTTTTATGACAAATCGACAGCGCCTGAATGGTTCGGTTCATCGATGCGGTCGACAATCGCCCTGTCCGCTCAAGACCCAATCCCAATTGCACTGACTTGGAAAAACTGTCGACAACATGGAATTGATTGCCCCGGGGTTGGGCAATCAGCATACGGCACGAATTCGTGCCAAGGTCCAGCGCAGCATAAAGCTCAGCTGGATCAGCTTGTCCGGGCGCAGACGGCTCTACCGTGTTCGGGAACCGGTCAGCGCCCCGGGGACGCTTGGGCGGCATATCGCCCTCCGATCTGTGGTTACCTCCACCCTACGCGCGCGTCCGTGCCTTACGCAAGCCTCACTATGTTCCTGAGAAAGTTTCATGCCCATCCCCCTTGTTCACGCCTCTCAGGCTCGCCAAATTCGTGTCACGTCGCGTGTGTGACGCAAGATGTCGAAATCCGGCGTTGTTTTAGACCCTTACGGGCGTAGGACGGCGATAGGGAGGAAGTCCAAAGATGCCGAGTGTTACCATAGTCTACTGGCGCGATATTCCCGCGCAGGTCATCGTCGGCAAGGGCCGTCGGGGCTCCAAAGCCCCTCTTCCCGAGCGTTTTGAGCAAGCCATCGACCGCGCTGCCATGAAGATCGGCGCCAAGGACAGTGATGCCTACCTTTCAGAATGGCGCAAAGCCGAACCCTACGAGGTCGCAGGAGACCCCGACCAGGTCGCAGCCGCCGAAGCGATCCGGATCGACGCTGAATACGATCTGGACAGAATCAAAGCTCTAATCGACAACGACGGATGGGCCTGAGCCCACACGACATAAGGAAGACGCTGATGGCTCTTTTGCCGTTCCGAAAGAAGGCTGAAGTCCAAACGACAACCGATCCGAAGGTCGTCGATTTCCTTCAGGATTTCTCAATCGAAGTCATGCCCCGCACTCTCGAAAAACTCGAGAACGTCCGCGAGCACTTGCCCGAGAACACACGCGTTTACATCGCGCATATCGAGGGCACGCCGATTGAGGATATGGTCGCCACAGCCAAACGCCTTGCAGGCGACGGCTACCGCGTCATGCCGCACTTCCCAGCCCGCATCATTAAAGACGAAACCATTCTCTCCGATTGGATCGCTCGTTATCAGGGCGAAGCCAACGTCAGCGAAGGCCTTATGTTGGCCGGCGGCGTGGCCGATCCTCACGGTAAATTCGACAGC
>JABDPD010000425.1 GCA_013042895.1 Boseongicola sp.
CACCGAGGCTTCGGTGCAGGGCAAGCGCGACACTCTGGTCGGTCTGAAAGAGAACGTGATCGTGGGTCGTTTGATCCCGGCGGGTACAGGTGGGGCAACCCAGCAGATGCGTCGGATCGCAGCCGAACGTGACTTGAAGGTCATTCAAGAAGCGCGCGCCGAGGCGGAAGCGGCGGCAGCACTTGCTGCGCCTGAGATGGAAGACATCGAGGTGACTGAGATTGACGCCGATCTGGTGGAAACACCGGAGAGCCGCGACTGATAGCTTCGGTCCTGCAGAACCAAAAAAGCCCCGTGATATCGCGGGGTTTTTTTTTGGCCAACGAGAAAGGTGTGCGTTTTTTGCTCTCAGGCAGGAAAGCGGGTGCGACACCTTCAGTAAGATCGACAGTACTGGCAGGAAGAATATCTGATTTCGACGCAGATTTCCTGAGGCCCTACGAGGGCTTCGCTTCGGTAAAGCGACTGTCTGTGGATCTAACGTGAGTAAGATGCGTTGATTCTCTTAGAAAAGTGTTCACCCCTAGAGCAGTTCGGCCAAATGTCCAGAAAATATGTAAGAAAAATCTGACAGCATAACTGTAAGTATAAATTGACACATGCGACAACTTGACGCTATGAAGGACTTCAGGAGAAGACTGCGGGGCACGCGACGTATGCCACTACCCACCGAAGTGGTCGTTTTCCTTCAAGGCGTCGAAAAAGGAGACGAATATGTCAGACGAAGATAAGGTATGGCCCACCGGCCTGAACCTCAAAGAGGCCGAGGAAGTGCACAGCTATCTAATTGATGGCACTCGTGTTTTCGGCGCTATTGCATTGCTTGCGCACCTTCTGGTCGCTGTTTCAACACCTTGGCTCGGGTAAGGGGGGACATCATATGAATAACGCAAAAATGTGGCTTGTCGTTCCACCTGCTGTCGGTGTTCCAGTATTTCTAGGCGCTGTCGCTGTTGGGTCCTTTGCAGTCCATGTCGCTGTTCTCAGCAACACATCCTGGGTGGCCGATTTCCTGTCGGGCGAGCCTCTTGGAACAGGTGACGCAATGGCAGCAGCTCAGGTGCTTGATAAAGATGTAGAGGCTGCGCGTGCGGCATACGTTTTGCCGGCACACGATGGTGGCATGGAAGTGACGATTATCATGCCAGATGGAACGCCCGCGAAGGCAATCCTTCAGCCGCCTGAGATCAACGCATCTTTGACGACAGGGGCTGCGCCTCTGGTCGTTTCTCAATAAAAGCCCGGGTCCGAGAGCGAAGAGTTCTCGGGCCTGGTTTCTTTTGGGCTGGGCACCCTTCGCCGCTGAACCAGCGCTGGTGTCCGGTTTGGTCAGGCCGCAATGCTTAACTATCGAAAATTTGCACTTCGGCGCCTTGCGTCGCTAAGCACGAAATATCTGCCATTTGCGGATGTTGCGTCAGAGAAAGTGCCATTGAGCCAGCTTTTGCGACTCTCATTGTTTCAGGTGACGGTTGGCATGGCGCTGGTTTTGCTGGTTGGCACGCTCAATCGTGTCATGATCGTTGAGTTGAATGTCCCGGCCTCGCTTGTGGCAGGCATGTTGGCCTTACCTTTGTTATTTGCGCCGTTTCGAACTTTGATCGGCTACAAATCTGACACCCATGTCTCGGCTCTCGGCCTGAGACGCATACCTTATATCTGGAAGGGCACGCTGGCGCAGTTCGGTGGCTTTGCGATAATGCCCTTCGCGCTCTTGGTGCTGTCCGGTTACGGAGAAGCGGTCGATGCGCCACGCTGGATCGGGTATTCCTCGGCGGCTTTGGCATTTCTCTTGGTCGGCGCTGGCGTTCATATGGTGCAGACTATTGGCCTGGCGCTTGCGACTGATTTGGTTGAGGAAGAAGAACAGCCGAAAGTCGTGGGGCTGATGTTTGTGATGCTGCTGGCTGGCATGGTCGTCAGCGCACTGGTCTACGGAGCATTGCTTGAAGCCTACTCGCCGGGACGGCTCATTCAAGTGATCCAGGGCTCTGCAGTTGTGACGGTTGCCTTAAACCTGTTCGCGATGTGGAATCAGGAGGCCCGCAGTCGCGAGCGCGCGGCGCAGATGGAAGTCGCTCCACCGCCGCTTCCGTTCTCGGAGGCCATGAGCACACTACTGGCGCAGCCCAATATGCTGCGGTTGCTGCTGGTCATCGCCCTTGGAACGTTTGGATTTGGAATGGCAGATGTCTTGCTTGAGCCATACGGCGGGCAGGCTCTCGGATTTTCAGTTGCCGACACGACCAAGTTGACTGCGCTTTTGGCGGCGGGAACTTTAGCTGGTTTTGGCATCGCTTCGCGCAGTCTGGCCGCAGGAGGGTCGCCAGAGAATATGGCAATGTACGGTGCGGCGATCGGAATTCCCGGATTTGCGGCGATTATTCTGTCTTCACTCGGGGGCGGCTCACCGATGTTCCTCATCGGGACACTAATTACCGGACTTGGAGCCGGGCTTTTTGGACATGCCACGCTGACTGCATCTATTCGGCGTGCGCCCAAAGATCGGATCGGACTGGCGCTTGGTGCTTGGGGTGCAGTTCAAGCAACTGCGGCGGGCATTGGTGTGGCACTCGCTGGAATTGTTCGGGACGCGATCCTGAGCACTCAAGACGCTGGATCGCCAGATCACGCGCCCTACAACGTAGTATTCACGATTGAGATTCTATTTTTGGCTCTGGCAATTTTTTTAGTGCTTCCAATGGCATTCCGGGCGCGACGAGCTCGGGCAGAAGTTTTTCGGACCCGTAAGACGACCATACAAACACACTCGGCGGAGGTCTCATGACAACGATTATTACGCGGTACTTTAAGAGTGCAACTGACGCGCGCTCGGCCAGGAGTGAGCTTGTCAACTACCACCGTCTTTCGCCGAGAATTATTGATCTCTTCGATTCTAATGCGGGTCTTGTAGAAAATCTCACAGCCCAGTCCGTTGAGGAAGAAACCGCCCGCGTCTATGCCGACAGAATGCAGAATGGCGGTGCCATTTTACTTGTGCGGGCAGGATACCGGCCCTTGAGCGTCGGAAATACAACGCGCGATGTGTTGGAAGATATGGGGGCTGTGGACCTCGGTGACCTCGATGAGGATGTCTATATCAACGACGAGTTCAGACCTGGGCTTAGTATTCTTGAGGATCATCCATTGATGATGAGTCCCCCGCGGGATCCTGAAAGCACTCAGTATCCAATGGCGGATTGGCCCATCCCGCTCTTGAGCCGTCGCAAGCCGTTTGCCGAGTCCATTTTCCCGCGTCATTCGCGAATGGCCGCGTTTCCACTGCCTCTGACCATAAGAAACAAGCCGTTTACCCGGTCTATCTTCACCCGTCACGCCCGTATGGCGAATTTCCCGATCGGGTTGATCAGCAAACGCAAGCCTTACACAGGTTCGGTTTTCTCGCGGCACGCCCGAATGGCGAATTTCCCGATTGGGTTGATCAGCAGGCGCATACCGAAGAACCCGTCGGTCTTTCCTAGGCATCAGCGAATGGCGACATGGCCCATTCCTCTTTTGATTAACCATGACTCCAAGAAGGATACACTGATGC
>JABDPD010000427.1 GCA_013042895.1 Boseongicola sp.
CGGTCACTCAAGGCCACCTTCGCTTTGGCGAACAGGCCGCATTGGACCGCCTTCACCTGTTCACAGAAGAAAAAATCGACGCCTACAAAGCCCGTCGTGATTTTCCCGGCGAGGACGCCACTTCAAGTCTCAGTGAGAACTTGGCGTGGGGTGAGATCAGCGCGCGCACCATGTGGCACGCGGGACATCGCG
Source organism: Boseongicola sp. (assembly GCA_013042895.1). Classification (GTDB taxonomy): domain Bacteria; phylum Pseudomonadota; class Alphaproteobacteria; order Rhodobacterales; family Rhodobacteraceae; genus Boseongicola. The sequence goes on from JABDPD010000427.1 coordinate 193, forward strand.
CCATGGACGAGGGCAAGAAGGGCGCGGAACACTTCGTGAAAGAAGTAGTTTGGCGCGAGTTTGCCTACCACCTCATTTGGCACACACCTCATATTGTGGACGACAATTGGCGGGAAGGCTGGGATGGATTTCCATGGCGTGAAGACGAAGAGGCCGCGGAGGTGAAAGCGTGGAAGCAGGGTCGCACAGGAGTGCGCTTTGTAGATGCCGCGATGCGCGAAATGTATGTCACAGGGCAAATGCACAACCGTTCTCGCATGATCGTTGCGAGCTATCTAACCAAGCACTTGATGACCCACTGGAAGATCGGCCAAAAATGGTTCGAACATTGCCTGACTGATTGGGATCCGGCTTCAAACGCTATGGGCTGGCAGTGGACCGCAGGCTCAGGCCCCGATGCAGCTCCGTACTTTCGCGTTTTCAACCCGGTGACCCAGCTCGACAAATTCGACGAAAGCCGCGCCTACGACGCCGCATGGATCGCAGAAGGCAGAGCAAATCCGAGCGACACCGCGCTCTCCTACTTCGACGCGATCCCACGCAGCTGGAACATGACACCAAACGGCCGCTACCCCGAGCCGATCATTTCACTGGAAGCCGGTCGCAACCGCGCGCTCGAGGCTTACTCAAACCGCGATTTCTGAGTGGTGTCTCGACGCGCTCGCGCTTATGCTGCACCGCAACAGCTATGCCGCAAGCGCGAATGAAGGAGTAAGCCAATGTCCCTCAACGGAAAAACTGCCGTTATCACCGGATCCAACTCCGGCATCGGCCTCGGGATTGCCCGTGAATTGGCGAAAGTCGGCGTGAATGTCATCCTGAACTCTTACACAGACGACGAGGCCGATCACAAGCTCGCAGCTGAAATCGCGGCAGAGAATGGCGTCGAAGCGCGCTACATCAGCGCCGACATGTCTAAGGCAGACGATTGTCGTGAACTCATCGAGAAGGCTGGCGCCTGCGATATTCTGATCAATAATGCCGGCATCCAACACGTCGCTCCGATCCAGGATTTTCCAACCGGAAAATGGGACGCAATCATCGCAATCAATATGTCTTCGGCCTTTCACACAACTGCGGCCGCGCTGCCAATGATGCGCGAAGCCGGTTGGGGTAGGGTGATTAACATTGCTTCTGCCCATGGTCTGCGTGCCAGCCCCTTCAAGTCGGCCTATGTCACGGCAAAACATGGCGTTGTCGGTATGACGAAAGTTGTCGGTCTTGAGACCGCAAAGGAACCCATCACCGCTAACGCAATTTGCCCGGGCTATGTTTTGACGCCAATGGTCGAAATGCAAATCCCAAGCACCGCAAAAGAATACGGCATCTCAGAAGACGAGGCGATCGAGAAGGTTATCCTGGCCAAACAGCCATCCAAAGATTTTGTGACCGTCGAACAACTAGCAGGAATCGTGACATTCCTCTGCTCGGACGCAGCCTCACAGATCACCGGAACCAGCATCGCTGCAGACGGTGGCTGGACCTCGCAGTAAGGCGCTGACTTGACCAAGAAGATTAACCTCGCCCTTCAGGGAGGCGGCGCTCACGGGGCCTTCACTTGGGGCGTACTTGACCGTCTGTTGGAAGACGCAGAAATCGAAATCTCGGGTATGTCTGGCACTTCGGCGGGCGCGCTGAACGGCGCTGCCTTGAAAGCCGGGCTTTTGACAGGTGGGCGAGAGGGCGCGCGCGAGAACCTGGACTGGCTTTGGGGCCGCATCGGCTCTCTTGGGGATATGCGGCTTAGCGGCTGGATGGCTGGAATGGGTCCAACTGCTGGTGCGCTTAGCCAAGCCCTTGAATACTCGATCCCTTTCAACATGGCAGACGCCGCAAGCCGGGTGTTCTCCCCCTATCTTTACGGCCCGTTCTATCGCAATCCATTGGAAAAAATTGCGTCGCGCTTTCGATATGACGCGGTCTGCGCCGATGATGGACCAGCGTTGTTTGTTTGCGCAACAAACGTCGAAACTGGAAAAGTGAAAGTCTTTTCGGGGGACGAGATAACCACGAAGTCGATACTCGCCTCCGCGTGCCTGCCGACATTGTTCCAAGCGGTCGAAATCGACGGCGCACCCTATTGGGATGGTGGCTACACCGGAAATCCGGCGCTGTTCCCGCTCTTTGACAAAGACCTGCCAAGCGACATCGTCGTCGTGAACATCAATCCCCTTGAAAGGCCCGGAACTCCAAGAGAACCGCGCGATATCCTGAACCGGATCAATGAGATCAGCTTCAACTCATCTCTCTTGCGTGAACTCCGGGCTATTAACTTTGCGCAACGCCTCATTGCGGAAGGCAGCGTTAAAGACGGCGCATTGAAGCGGGTTTTGATACATATGATTGCCGATGACACTCTGATGACTGAACTGAGCGTTGCGTCAAAAATGCTACCGACGCCCGGCGTTATCTTCGAGTTGCGCAACGCCGGTCGGACCGCAGCTGACATATTTCTGAACGAGCACCGCGACAAGATCGGGGTAACATCCAGCGTCGATCTTACTGAAATGTATGGTTAAACGCGTAGTTACTCGCGCGGGGTGCCACCAGAAGAACTTGCCGCTGCCGCGATAATCACAAGCAGCATCAAAGGCACGATGAAACCACCTGATGACGCGGCAGCCGACTCCGCTACGATCACCTCAGGCTCCATCAACGGCTGCGCCGCACCACCAGCTTGCAGCGGAGTGCTGGACATCGAAATCGTGGCAGCAGCCACCGCTGCGGGTTTCAGATAGTTCATCACAAAGATCCCTTGGCACAAATCGCTCGGTTGCCGGACGCGACACTCTCAATACACCAAAAAATCGCCTTCCGCAGGGGGGTAGGTTCTCGGAATATGGAAATGGTGTTCGCGCCACCACACTGTCATCACCCACTTCAGACCCGTGGTCGGCCCAAAACCCACATGAGCCGCATCCGGATGAACCTCGTTTGAAGCTAACTGGTTGTTTGCAAATATTAAAACACGCCCAAGCTTGGGACGAACCGCGATCTTGAGGTTTGGGAATGCCGTCTGACCTTCCTCCGCCACGTCGTTTAAATAACAGATGCTAGTGAACAATCGTTGACCGCCTTTCAGGAAATCCTCCCGCGTGGCGCCGTGTTCGTCATATCCGTCAAAATGCACATCAAAGAGCTGTTCGCCCTCATATCGGATCAGCTTTGACGTCTCCGCATGCTCTGGCGGCAATCGGACTATTGCGGATAACCGCGTCATGAGATCAGTCAACAGCGGGTCACTCCACTGATCTACAATAGCTGCCTGATGTGTCCGTTTCTCGCCAACGACACGGCCCTCATCGGTGCCATAGGTCGGCTGCGCCAATCGATCTTTTCCTGCAGCAATTGCCGCGTCGGCCACGTCTTGACCGAACACATCGTCAAATACCGCAACCAACGGGTTTACGTTCAGAATTCGACTTTCCATAGTCACTCGCCCCGGTTGCCACGCCTAGGGGTAACGATACCCGTGCGCCTTGTAAGTTCAAGGGCGCTTCAAACTCAGGATACACGCGCTGGAGGCTGTCGTACTTCACCAATGGGAGTAGGGGCCTCGCTCGCGCCGTTGGGGTAAACAAGACCTGCCGAAATGACCAATTTCGCAGCGTCTTCCACCGTCATATCAAGTCGAATGACGTCCTTTGTCGGCACAAATAATAGGAAACCAGAAGTCGGATTTGGCGTCGTCGGGAGGAATACAGCAGTTTTGTCGTCTTCGTCTTCGATCTTCTTATCAATCTCACCTTTGGCGGACGTGGAAATGAACGCGATCGCCCAAATCCCCTTGCGAGGATACTCAACCAAACAGGCCGTATCAAAGCTGGTTTCAGATTGTGCGAAAACCGTTTCTGCGATTTGTTTCAGACCGTTATAGATCGACCTTACCACGGGAAGTCCCTGTACCAGACCTTCGGCCCAGTTTAGCAACGACCGCCCAATCAGACCTTTGGCGATCCAACCCACGAGCACCGTGAAGATCAGGAAGACGACAACCCCGACACCTCGGATATTCAGTCCGATGTATTGATCTGGACGAAGCCATAGCGGCACAAACGGCAAAACCCAGCCATCCACCCACCCTGCAACCGTCCAAATCAGCCAAAGCGTCAGTGCGATTGGCGCAACGACGACAAGCCCGGTCAGGAACGAGGACCGAAAAGTCGCGAAAATCCCGCGCCTTGGTCGTGCGGCCTCAGGTTTTTCGTCGAATGGTGTGCTCATAAAGGATGTCCAAAGTATCTTCTTGTAACGTAAGCGCGGTGACGCGCCTCAGCAATGGGCCTGTGCGGAAATCAATCGTTTCCACCCGGATTGGCAAGGCATACAGCAATTTCGCTCGCCAGCCGTGCATTATTGAGCACAAGTGCGATGTTAGCTTCCAGTGAAGTACCTTCAGTCAGCTCAAACAACCTCTTAAGCAAAAATGGCGTTACACCTTTACCGGTCACGCCCTTGGCATCCGCCTCAGTGGTTGCTTGCGCAATCAGTGGTGCAAGCGTTTCAGCTGCGATCTCAGCGTCACTTGGAATTGGATTGGCAACCAACTGCCCACCTGAGAGACCCATGGCGCCACGCATGGCATGCGCGCTCGCAATCTCTTTTGCACTGTCCATTCGAAGCGGCGCAGTCATCCCTGAAGATCGTGACCAAAACGCCGGGAAATCATCCTGCCTGTATGCGATCACAGGTACGCCTTGTGTTTCCAAAACTTCCAATGTCTTTGGCAGATCCAAAATCGCCTTTGCACCAGCCGCGACAACGGTCACCGGCGTAATTGCCAATTCGCCAAGGTCAGCGGAAATATCGAAGCTGTCTGCCGCGCCCTTATGAACGCCGCCAATTCCACCCGTCGCAAAGACCGAAACCCCAGCTAGGTGCGCTGCAATCATCGTCGCAGCAACTGTCGTCGCACCGGTTCCGCCGCGCGCAACACAGACCGCAATATCGGCGCGCGAAAGCTTTGCGACGTTCTGCGCCTGCGCAAGAGCATCGAGCTCGGCGTCTGACAGTCCAATCTTCAAGCGACCGTCAATCACCGCAATTGTCGCTGGCACGGCCCCATGAGCGCGCACTTCGGCCTCAACCAAACGGGCCGTTTCGACGTTTTGAGGGTAGGGCATGCCATGAGTGATGATGGTCGATTCCAAAGCCACGACTGCACGACCCAAAGCCTGCGCCTCGCCAACTTCAATTGATAAATCCATAGGTAACGTCACGAAGGAACATCTCCTGAAACATAAGACGCCGCCGCAGCGAGCGCCGAATTCAAAGCGTCACCCGGCGCATCGCCGCGCGCTTCGGCTGCCATATGTGCGGCCATAAATCTGTCGCCAGCGCCAGTTACTCTTGTGACCAACACTTC
>JABDPD010000431.1 GCA_013042895.1 Boseongicola sp.
ATGAAGGGGTCGGGACTCGGCGGGACGGCGGTGTGAACGGCATCGAGCACTTGCTCGTATTGGTGAGGGCCGGTGACAGCGAGCACCTTTGGGTGCGCGCCTGTAATATAGTCGGGTTCCGCGCCCAGACATCCGGTGACGATCACGCGGCCGTTCTCAGTGAGGGCTTCGCCAATGGCGTCGAGGCTTTCTGCCTTCGCGCTGTCAAGGAAGCCGCAGGTGTTGACGATGACAGCATCCGCGCCGCTGTAGTCGGGTGAGATCGCGTAGCCTTCGGCACGCAGGCGCGTGAGGATGCGCTCACTGTCGACCAACGCCTTGGGACAGCCGAGGGACACCATGCCGATGGTGGGCTGGCCGGGGCGCGCGGCGTCAGGGACACGAGCGTTGGCAAGGTCGGGGCGGAGCGATGGCGGGTTCTGGGTCATGAAGCGGGGCTATAGCGGGTTCGGATGTATGGGGAAAGCAAGATGATTGACTGTGACAAAACGCAAAACGCGCCCGGCGAGCGGGCGCGTGAAACTGCAGCAGAGGCGTTCTGTCCTAGCGGCGACGGTCGCGACGGCTGCTCATGGGCTGGAAAGCCACACTGACGTGGGCTTCGCAGTAAGGCTTGCCTTGCTGGACCGAAAGACCACAAAACCAGAAGTCCTCGGTCGCGGGATCGCCGATGGGCCATTTGCAGGTGCGCTCTGTCAAGTCCATGAGGCCGATCCGCTTGGCGGTCTTTTCGACTTCACGCACGTTGGCGAGTGTCTCAGGGCTGATCTCATTTGCCGAAGGTTGCGGTGGCAATGGCTGACCTGCAGGCACAATAGGCTTCCTCGGAGTAACAGTGACTTCGATCACCTTGTCTTGAGGCGCGACTTTCGCGGCAGGCTTTTTCGCCGGCGCTTCGGCTTTCGCTGCTTTGCGCTCAGGCGCTGGCGTAGAGGAAGCACCGGCACGATTGGACAGTCCGAGGCGATGCACCTTTCCGATCACAGCATTGCGCGTCACACCACCAAGCTCTTTGGCGATCTGGCTGGCCGACTGGCCCTCGCCCCACATCTTTTTTAGCGTTTCAACGCGTTCGTCTGTCCACGACATGGCTTGTCCTTATGACCACTTGATCCGGAAGGTCATATACTAGTCATGCGCGTTGGGAGCTACAAGGCACCTAGGCGTGCCAAACAGAGCATATTTGTGCCGCTATGGCATCAAAACCACCAAAAGCAGGGTGCCAGTGCGACGTTTCGCAAGGATCCTGCGAATTTGCCTAAGTTTGGCCCCGTAATTGAGGGCAGTGAGAGAAAACCTTTGCAAATGGACGAATTCAATATGCGCATTTCACGAACTTCTCTGGTCTCTTCAGGACTATTGGCTCTCGCGGCTTGTGGTGGTTGGGGGCATTTCTGGCGGTGGTGCGAGCGATGCTGTGAATTATGTACCAGTTCATGCGGCGTCGCTGGCGGATACCGCGTTCACCTCCATTGATGGCGGCGGTATAACTGGTGTTCTCAGTCAGGCGGACTTGTCACTCTCGTCCACGTCTTCGCGGTTGCGTTCTATCACGGTGCGTGTAAGCGCCGATGGCAACACAGCTTTCCTGACAGTTGACGGCTCAACCCAGTCTCTTCCGGACGTGATCAAGCAGTCTGGTGGAGGTCAATTTGGTAATGTGCCTAGCAATGTTTTGCAGGTCGTTGGATCCGGAGCTTCCCACGTCTTTGTGACTTATTCCGGTAGCTTGCGAGACACATCGTCAGGAAACAACTACGCCGCAACGGGTACATTTAGCCTCGACTGAGGCTAACCAGTGACAAATCTACTCGACAAAGGGCTCATGTTTCCTTATCCGCAGCCCCATGACGTTTATGGTCCGAAATACACTTCGACGCCGACGCTGAGAGTTCTCAGCCGCCACGCACTCCTGTGCGCTCTTTCGTCATTCTTTCCAAATTGTTGACACGCCTGACCGCCACTGGCACGTCTCAGGCTTTAGAAAAAAGGTTACGTCCGATGATCCCGTCGATCCTGCCCACCTATAACCGCGCGCCCATGTCTTTTGTGGCCGGCGAAGGCTCTTGGTTGATCGAGGAAGATGGCCGCCGATTTCTGGACCTTGGCGCCGGGATCGCGGTGAATGTGCTGGGGCATGCGAACGCTGATCTGGTCGCGGCTCTGACCGAGCAGGCGGGCAAGCTTTGGCACACGTCAAACCTTTATGGCATTCCGGGGCAGCAGGAACTGGCGGACCGGTTGGTCGAAGCGACCTTTGCGGATACGGCATTCTTTACGAACTCCGGTACTGAAGCCTGTGAGTTGGCCGTCAAAATGGCGCGGAAGTATTGGTCAGAAAAGGGGGAAGATCGTTTTGAGATCATTGCCTTCACAGGGTCCTTCCACGGACGATCTGCTGCGGGGATCGCTGCAGCGGGGTCCGAGAAGATGACTCATGGTTTTGGCCCGCTTTTGCCGGGGTTTACCCATGTGCCATTTGGAGATCACGAGGCGCTGAAGGCCGCGATGAGCGACAAAATCGCGGCCGTGATTGTCGAACCGATTCAGGGTGAGGGTGGAATTATTCCGGTTCCGGATCAATGCCTTAAGGGGTTGCGCGACGCTTGCGATGAGGTCGGTGCGTTGTTGATTTTCGATGAGGTGCAATGCGGGGTTGGTCGAACCGGCAAGCTGTTTGCTCACGAGTGGTCCGGGATTACGCCCGATATCATGATGGTCGCCAAAGGCATCGGGGGCGGGTTTCCTCTTGGCGCTGTATTGGCGACAGAAAGCGCGGCGGTCGGTATGACGGCGGGCACGCATGGGTCTACATATGGAGGTAATCCTCTGGCAATGGCGGTCGGTAACGCGGTTATGAAAATTGTGGCCACAGACGACTTCCTCGCCGAGGTGAGCCGCAAATCCGGTGCGCTCCGGCAAGGCCTTGAAGGTTTGGTCGCCAACCATCCAGATGTGTTTGAGAGTGTGCGTGGGTCCGGCCTAATGCTCGGTTTGAAATGCAAGGTTTCCAATACTGACGTGGTGTCCGCAGGCTATGAAGCGCAAGTCCTAACCGTTCCGGCTGCAGATAACGCGGTGCGCATTTTGCCGCCTCTCAATATCAGCGACGACGACACCTCCGAGGCCATACGACGGCTTGATCAGGCGGCCGCGAGCCTTTGACTCTCTTACTGGCAATATATCCCGGGGAGCGCGCCACGCGCTGGGCAGAGCCCCCAGTCCCGATACTGAAAGCGATAACAAAATGACCCACTTTTTGGACATACACAAAACAAGCCCTGAAGCGCTTCGGTCGATCCTGACCTCCGCTGCAGAAATGAAGGCAGCACGCACGGGACGCACGCGCGGAGCAAGGGACGAGGATTTGGCCCTTGATGGTCGGGTAGTGGCCTTGATCTTTGAAAAACCATCGACCCGGACGCGCGTTTCGTTTGATGTGGGTGTGCGCCAGATGGGCGGAGAGGTTCTGGTCCTTTCGGGCAAGGAAATGCAGTTGGGCAGTGGCGAGACCATCGCCGATACGGCTCGCGTTCTCAGCCGGTATGTGGATCTGATCATGATCCGGACGTTTGAAGAAGAAGCGCTCTTGGAACTTGCCGAACATGCCACGGTCCCGGTTATCAATGGGTTAACGAACCGGACACACCCGTGTCAGATCATGGCGGATGTGCTGACCTATGAAGAACATCGTGGGTCCATCAAAGGTAAGAAAGTCACGTGGTTGGGTGATGGAAACAACGTCTTTGCAAGTTTCGCTCATGCGGCTGGGCAGTTTGGGTTTGACCTCACGTTTGCAGGGCCTCCCACGCTTGATCCCGAGGCCGAGTTTGTTGAACTGGCGCGTTCACAAGGTGTGGCGGTTGATATCGTGCGGGACCCGGTTGAGGCCGTGACCGGCGCGGATCTTGTGGTGACGGACACTTGGGTTTCGATGCACGACAGTCAGACGACAAAAGAACGCCGCCACAACCAGCTTCGCCCCTATCAGGTGAACGAACAGTTGATGTCCCATGCCAACGACGACGCCTTGTTCATGCACTGTCTTCCCGCGCACCGCGAGGACGAAGCGACCAGCGCCGTTATGGACGGCCCGCATTCCGTCATCTTTGATGAGGCAGAGAACCGGCTCCATGCACAGAAAGCCATTATGCGGTGGTGTTTGGGCGTCTGAGTTGACTGAGCTAGTTTGAGCGGCGCGCGCGAAAGTGCGCGTCTGCCTCGGGGCTTCCGTCATGGAAGCTGCCAAACCATTTGTCGAGGGGGACTGCGCTCTCACCGAAGTTCACCGTGTGATAACGGTGGTGCAGGTAGTGCATAAGCTTCTCTTTTCGCAACGATTTTTCGTCACCAAAGACCAGCTCGTCAAAACCCGAATGGCTGACGCCGGGTCCAAGTGCGGTGGTCAGTCCGTTGAACATCATATGCAGCGGATGCGACGGCACGACGATGTGGATAAGCATACAGCTAAAGTAGAGGATGTGCTCGACCGGGTGCATCGCCATGCCTGACCAAGGGCCTACGTTGACGTTTTTATGGTGCAGATAGTGAACGGTTTTATAGAGCGGGGGCCAATGGATCAGTCGGTGGATCCAGTAGAAATGGAAGTTCCGCCAGAACGGCATGAGGATCATCCAGAGGACAAACCAGACCGGGTTTGCACTGTAGGGGAGGACGCCATTTGCGTAGCCCCACCAAAGGCCAATCTCATAGATGGACCAGACCAATGTGCCGACCATGGACCAAAAAACGTTATCATAGACCTGATTTTGAAAGAGGAACCTGCGGTCCTTTTTGGCCATCCAGTTCCCATTGTACTTGGTTTTTCGCCCCTGTCCTTTGACGCGGTATAACCAGACATGCAGGCCGCCGGTGAAGACTGTGATGAGCGCGATATTTCGCAGCAAGATCAGAGACACCCAGTCGAGTGAAAGAGTCTCCATCTGGGCGAGTTCAGGGGTGAGGACGAAGTAAGCAAAACACGTGAGAGCAACATAAATCGCGTACCAGGGCGCAAAGAAACCGGGGACCGAGAAGAACCATTTCAGGATGTTGAGCGGCTTTTGCGGCCAGTCAAAAAGAGGCATGAAGCCCGCGGGTTTTTCGGGGCGCCATTCGCCGCGGCGGTCGCGAACCTGGCCGTGTTCGTCTGTTTGAGTGTTACTCATGGGTCAATGCAATCTGGCGTGAACTGTATAGGCTTCGATGGTCTCTTCGCCCAAGGCGCGCATGGCCTCAAGCCGATGATAACCTTCGACTAAAATGAACTTCTCGCCGTCCTTGCGCACACGGATCGGAGTGGTTTGGCCGTTCTCGAGAATGTCCATTGCAAGGGTTTCCACCTTCTCAGGATCGAGCGTCTTGGCGCGTTTCACAGGAACACGAATGTCGTCGATTGAAAGCGCTTGTTTTTGCAACATGGGCGGCAGGCTAGCACGAAGTTGGGTTAGGGGTTACGAAAAATTGCAACGATCGATGATCGGAGAGTTCTCGCAACTGGTTCAAAAGATTAACCCAAGGGAACAAGGCGTTTCGGTGCAAATTCGAACGTCGGTAACACGTCGGTATTACGTCGGTATCATGTCGGTG
>JABDPD010000434.1 GCA_013042895.1 Boseongicola sp.
CTGCCCGTTTATCGCGCACGCCTCACCGGTCAGCCCCAGCGTATGAACCTTTCCAACGAGCTTGTCGCCATGCCGGGCCACACGCGTAGCTCTGCGAAGGGTCTGCAGGTCCGCCCAAAAGCGCGTCCGGTTATCTTGACCGACTGACGATATACCGGCGCCGTACCGCCGCGATACTGTGCGCCTGCACCGAGCTTGCCTGAACCGCGGGCAAGTAACGCTTTTCCAACCTGCAGTCTGCAAAATCGCATGGAAGCAAACGCTGCCCTTACGGCTCGTACGGTCGCACCGACGTAATGCTGACGCGATACCGAAGCTGTACCGACGTGGTAGGGATCACAGATGGTTACAACTACAATCTAAAGTAGATTTCTATATAAACCACCCGCCTAAATGTAAGCCGACCTATGTAACTCATAGATCTTCACGTTAACATTCTCTCAAGTAACTGAAATTAAATTTCATTCATTAGGAAGTGACGTACTCTCATGCGTCCGCTTCCGCCTTGAAGCCCTCGGCATCTATCACTTGCTTCGGAGTTCTGGCCGATCCCGTCGCCCAAGCGAACCGAAACCCCAAACCCTCAAAGAAGCCCGGTCACCCGCTCGCACCAAGACCAATCCGCATCCCACTTAGACCAATCCAAACACCTACTGCTTGGCGTAAACTTTGCAGCGCAAAATCTCCTTCGGTCCCCAAAATCCCGAGGTGAGGCTAATCAGAACCGAGAGGCAGCGCCCCCAAACCCTTCACCTCAAGGCCCGCCCCTTCACTATCGCATCCGGCCCAAACCGAGCCCTTATCCGATCCGAGGCCCTCTCCGCCTCAGCTCTCGCACCGGCATTCGGGTCCAGCAAGTCGCCCTCTACGTCGGCCGTCTCCGAAGCCGAAAGATGTGAAATGCCTACGCCAATCAATCGAAAAGGCCCCTCGTCAGAAACCTGATCAAACAAGCTCCGCGCCGTTCGATATAGCCGATCCGCAATCTGCGTTGGATGCCCAAGCGACACCCGTCGCGTCAACGTCGAATGGTTGGCACGCTTCAACTTTAATGTCACCACACGCCCCGCCTTGTCCCTTGCTTTCGCTCTATCAGCAACGTTCTCAGCCAGCCTCCAGATATGCCCGTCAAGGATATCGACGTCGCTTGTATCCTCCCCAAACGTCGTCTCATTCGAGATCGACTTTACAGGTGCATGGGCAGACACCCGTCGATGATCCTCGCCCCGCGCAAGATGCCAAAGTCTCTCACCCATGCCGCCAAATCGTCCCACCAGATCGACTTTCTCCCACCGCAGTAGATCTCCGAAAGTCCTGATACCGGCCTTGTCCAATGCCGCTTGCGTTTGCCCTCCGACGCCCCAGATCAAACGAACCGGCCGATCTTTCAGAAAGGCTGCCGTCTCCGCCTGACCGATAATCGAAAACCCCTTTGGCTTATCCAGATCGGAGGCCACCTTCGCCAGAAACTTGTTATGCGACAGACCGATAGACCCCGTAAGGCCCAGTTCATCCTCCATCCGTCTGACAAGCCGCGCCAGCATCACCGCCGGGGGCGCATGGTGTAGGCGCGCCGTACCTGTCAGATCCATGAACGCCTCATCCAGCGACAAGGGCTCTACCACAGGCGTCAGATCATCCATCATCGCACGGATCTCTCGAGATGCCTCAACGTAGGCACTCATCCGCCCTTTCACGACCACCGCATCAGGACAGAGTTTCAGCGCTTGAAACATCGGCATTGCCGAGCGCACACCGCGAATACGGGCGATATAACAAGCCGTGGAAACAACCCCTCGACGCCCGCCACCAATGATCACGGGTTTGTCGCGAAGACTCGGATCATCACGTTTTTCGACACTGGCGTAGAAGGCATCACAATCCATATGCGCAATTGAAAGATCGAAAAGCTCAGGATGTGAGATCACCCGTGGTCGCCCGCAATCCGGGCAGCGTGACCCGCTGTCAAAGGTTGTCAGGCAATCGCGGCAAAGGGCGGGCATTGGTCCAACATTTCGGTTATGACCCCTTCAACCTACCCAACAGGAGCCCCTTGTGACAGAGCCTTTCCACGGCGCAAAGATAGCGATTCTTGTTGGTGATCAGATCGTGACAATCCTGCGCGATGAGATCCCGACGATTCCCTGGCCGGGCTACTGGGATTTGCCGGGAGGTGGCCGGGAAAATGACGAAACTCCAACCGAATGTGCGTTGCGGGAACTCAAAGAAGAGCTTGGTTTCACCATCAACCCCGCACGGTTAGCATGGTTGACACCGCATCGATCTCCACCGAGCTACATTTGGTTCCTCGCAGTAGAGTTACCAGAATTTAACCCTTCAATGGTTAAGTTCGGTGACGAGGGGCAAGAATGGCGTCTAGGTTCCCTCGATTGGTTCTTGTCACACGATAAGACAATACCTCAGCACAAAACACGCCTGAGAGCCTATCTGAAGCATCGAAAACTGATCTGACATTAGCCTTCTGGCCGAATTATTTTCGCAACGATCCGGGAAGACACTAAAAACGCACAAACCATCTGAATCTAAGCGTAAATTTCGCGTTGTTGCGGACAAACAACGTGGGTCCTCCATTCCCCATTCGACCCCTTAAGTCATTGAATTGACACAAAGCCATACCCATATCTCGTCCAGAACAAACAAACTATTGGGACATTTGATGGAAGAGATTCTCGCACAGCTTGGTGGCGGTGGAATTGCGACTATTCTGATCGCTGCGTTTATTATCATCAGCCTTTTCAAGGGCATTCGGATCGTTTCGCAGTCTGAAAAACATGTGGTCGAGCGCTTCGGCCGTTTGCGTACGGTTTTGGGCCCCGGCATTAACTTCATTGTGCCGTTCCTCGACCGGGTCGCGCACCAGATTTCCATCCTTGAGCGCCAACTCCCCAATGCCAGCCAGGACGCCATCACGGCGGATAACGTGCTCGTGCAGGTTGAGACCAGCGTGTTCTATCGCATTACCGAACCTGAAAAGACGGTCTACCGCATCCGGGACGTGGACGCAGCGATTGCCACAACGGTTGCGGGTATCGTCCGTGCAGAAATCGGTAAGATGGAGCTCGACGAAGTGCAGTCGAACCGTGCCACGCTCATAACGACCATCAAGGGCGCCGTCGAAGATCAAGTTGATAACTGGGGCATTGAGGTGACCCGCGCCGAACTTCTCGATGTAAATCTCGATCAGGCAACCCGCGATGCGATGCTTCAGCAATTGAACGCTGAGCGTGAACGTCGTGCCGCCGTGACTCGCGCCGAAGGTGAAAAGCGTGCAGTTGAGTTGAACGCAGATGCAGAACTCTACGCGGCTGAACAAGCTGCGAAGGCCCGCCGTGTGCAGGCCGATGCGGAAGGCTACGCAACCAGCGTCGTTGCGCAGGCGATTCAGGACAACGGCATGGAAGCTGCGCAGTATCAAGTTGCGCTCAAGCAAGTTGAATCACTCAACGCCCTTGGAGCCAGCCCATCCAGTTCAACCATCGTCGTGCCGGCCAATGCACTTGAAGCCTTTGGCGATGCGTTCAAAATGCTGCGGGGTCGTTCGTAATGTTGTCGACATGGTGGACATGGATTATCGCAGCAATGATCCTCGCAATTTTGGAAGTCTTCCTGCCCGCGCAAGTTCTTCTCGGCTTCGCCATCGGAGCCGCCGGCGTTGGCCTCGGTCTTCTTGTCGGGATACCTGGATTGGCCGGGTCGATCCCTGGGCTGATGCTTGCTTTCGCAGTGATGTCACTGATCGGCTGGCTAGTCCTGCGACGAGTCCTTGGAGTCTATAAAGGTCAGGTCAAAGTCTGGGAGCGCGATGTCAACGAAGACTAACGCTCTTGGCCACGCCTATTGCACATCCTTGAACGCCTCTTCTAATCGCTCAATCGCATCCATCATCTTCGCCCGGGGCAAGGCAACATTATACCGTAAATGCCCCGAACCCCCGACGCCGAATTGAGTGCCGGGGTTCGGCACAACCTTCGCATCCATTACCGAGCGCCTTAGAATCTCTTCGTCTTCCATCCCGAGCCCTTCGAAACTGACCCAGGTCAGGTAGGTGGCATCCATATCCATAACCGACACACCCGGAATGCCTTCCATCCGTTCTTTGAAAAACCGAAAGTTTTCAGCAAGATAGGCTTGGGCTGCATCCATCCACTTGTGACCGCCGGAGAAGGCTGCTTTGATGATCGTCATGCCAAAGCGATTGGGTGTGCTCTCGCGATCCAGAATGACCGGGGAAAGCTTTTCCCGCATACTGGCGGTGGGATAAATCGCAATCCCCGTTTCCGCACCCGCGACGTTGAACGCCTTGGACGCAGCCGTAAGAACTGCAATTCGATTAGCATGTTCCGGCGCCGCAACAAGTGTGGGCACGAATGTCTTGCCGGGAAATGTAAGGTCCATATGGATCTCATCCGAGATCAGGATCAGATCATGTTCGGCACAGAATTCCGCTAGCGCCCGAAGCTCCTCAGCACTCCAAATCCGACCGCCAGGGTTGTGCGGAGAACACAGCGTGACGATCTTCTCATGTCCTTTCAAAGAGGCCGCTAGTCCCTCAAGGTCCATCTGAAAACGCCCGTTCGCAATGAGCAATGGGCTTTCGACAACAACACGTCCCATCGCTTCGATCTGACGGAAGAAGGCGTGGTAAACGGGGCTGAAGACGATAACTCCATCGCCGGGTTCCGAATACGCCGTGATTACGTCGCCGTATCCGCTGATCACGCCGTGGGTATACCGCACCCAGCTTGGCTCGATCTCCCACCTATGTCGTTCCTTCAACCAAGACGCGACAACCTCATCCACCGGGGCCGTATTTGCAAAGTATCCGCAATAGCCCCATTCGACATCCTTCTTGAGCGCATCAAGGATCACGGGAGCGGCTTTGAAATGCATATCCGCCACCCACATTGCAATCGCGTCGGGATCGTCGAGCCCATAGTTTCGTGCGATGTTGTCATAGTTTGATGTGTGATTTCCGCGCAGCGGCGGCGAATTATCGAAATCGAAGGACATTACAAACCTTATCTAGAACCGTGAGTGAGCTGGGAACCTAGCCTTATTCGACCGCGCTGCAAGACCCGATGACTTGTCCGATGCGACGGCTTGTCTTAGATGGACGTTATGGC
>JABDPD010000436.1 GCA_013042895.1 Boseongicola sp.
CCTGCATACTTGCCGGTCAACAGACCTCCGCCAAGCGGGGAGTAAGGACAGACCGCGAATCCTTCGGAGATTGCCATAGGCAAGATTTCAACCTCAACTTGACGTTTCACAAGGTTGTACATCGGCTGAATCACGTGAATGTCGATTCCCATGGACTGAGCCAGATGTCGCGCCTTCATAATCTGCCAGGCGGCATAATTCGAAACGCCAACATAGCGAACCGCGCCTTCCTTGACCCATTCGGCCATCACTTCATACGTGTCCTCAAGCGGTGTGTCGGGGTCCCATCGGTGCAAATAAAGAAGGTCAACGACGTCCATCCCAAGGCGCTTGCGGCTTTCGTCAAACTCGGCGCGAATAACATCCGGCTTGGCGACAACGGTGCCGGCGCACTTTGTTGCAATGAACACATTATCGCGCTCAGCCGACGCAAGTTGACCCAGAATACGCTCGGAATTTCCGCCGGTATAAGCATTTGCGGTGTCAAAGAAATTGATTCCGCTATCGCGACAGGCCGCATACATCTCGGCGCTATCCGATTCACTTGCCTTTGCCCCGAACTGCATCGTTCCAAAGCTGAACAGAGACGCGTTTTTTCCTGATATTGTGCGCAACATGTTGCTTTCACCCTTTCTTAAATGCCACCGCCGGAAGCCAAAAAGTCAAAGGCCGCCCTAAGGCGGCCTTTTATCTCCTCTGAACCAAACCTTAGTTTGGAATCTCGCCAGTCAGGCCTTCAACATAGAAGCTCATTCCAGCAAGGTCACCATCACCGGCCGTTTCGCCGTCTGCCAGCCAGACCGAACCGTCCTGCTTGTTGATCGGACCAGTAAACGGATGATATGCGCCCGACGCGATGTCGTCCTTCATCTGAAGCGCTTCGGCTTTCACGTCAGCAGGAACGGCATCGGTAATCTCTCCGATGCCAACCATGCCCGGGCCAATGCCGTCCCACGTATCGACACTTTCCCATGTGCCGTCGATGACAGCTTGAGTGCGCGCAATGTAGTATGGCGCCCAATCGTCGATGATCGAAGACACGCGTGGCATGGGGGCGTATTCACCCATATCCGAGGCTTGACCGAAAGTGATCACGTTGCCCGCATCAGCGGCAGCCGCCTGAGGAGCGGTCGAATCTGTGTGCTGAAGGATCACATCGGCACCGTTTTCGATCAGCGCTTTTGCGGCATCCGCCTCTTTAGCAGGATCGAACCATGTGTAGGCCCAGACGATTGAGAACTCGACGTCTGGATTCACTTTGGACGCGTGAAGATAGGCCGAATTGATGCCCCGGATAACTTCAGGGATAGGGAAAGACGCGATGTAGCCGATCTTGTTGGTCTTCGTCATATTTCCCGCGATGTGACCTTGAATAGCGCGGCCTTCATAAAAGCGCGCCGAGTAGGTTGAGACGTTGTCTGCCCGCTTGTAGCCTGTTGCGTGCTCGAACTTCACGTCCGGGAACTTGGCCGCAACAGCGATTGTCGGGTCCATATAGCCGAAGGACGTTGTGAAGATCAGGTCAGCGCCCTGAAGTGCCATTTGTGTCATGGCGCGTTCCGCGTCGGCGCCTTCTGGCACGTTTTCCTGAAACACGGTTTCGACTTTGTCGCCAAAATGCTCCTCAACCGCGAGGCGGCCCTTGTTGTGCTCATATGTCCAGCCACCGTCTCCGATCGGACCGACAAAAATGAAGCCGACTTTTAGCGGCGCGTGACCGTCGGCGAAGGCGCCCGAGGCAATCGCCGCTGCAGCGACCCCAGTCAGCAGAAATGTACGTTTCTTCATAGTTAACTCCCCATTAACTCTACGATGTGCCTCAGCTTGAGGCGTGAAAGGACCGTCCGAGCGATGCCGGCGCACTGAGCGCCGCACGATTTCGATCAGACGAGATGATGACCAGCACGAGGATGGTTATCAGGTATGGCGACATGGACAAGAGCTCGACGGGAATTGCCACACCTGCGGCTTGCAAGTTTAGCTGCAAAACCGTGATCCCGCCGAAAAGATAGGCACCGAGCAAAACACGGCCCGCACGCCACGAAGCGAATACAACAATGGCCAGAGCGATCCAGCCCGCACCTGCAGTCATGCCTTCAGTCCATTGCGGCACGCGCACAAGGCTGAGGTAAGCACCGCCAAGACCCGCACAAGCGCCACCAAAGCCGATCGCTGCAAGGCGAACCATGATCACGTTGTATCCAAGGGCGTGCGCTGCATCATGACTTTCTCCAACCGCGCGCAAGATGAGACCTCCACGCGTGTACTTTAGAAAAGCCCAAACACTCGCGACTATTGCCAGCGAAATGTAGACCATGAGGTCATGGCTAAATAGCATCGGTCCGACTACGGGGATATCCCCAAGAAGCGGGATATCCAGCTTGGGCGTCGAGGGCGGTTTGATACCGACATAGCTTTGCCCCATGAGACTGGACAGCCCGAGCCCGAAAAGTGTCAGCGCAAGCCCCGTGGCTACCTGATTTGACAAAAGATACTGGGTCAGGAACCCAAAAAGCATCGACAGGACCGCGCCACCGATGGCAGCGGCGACGAATCCGACAGCTGGCGAACCGGTTTCGACCGCGATGGCGAAACCGCAGATAGCGCCGACAATCATCATGCCTTCGACACCAAGGTTAAGAACACCCGCTTTTTCGACAACCATCTCACCAATAGCGGCCAGAAGGATTGGAGTTGACGCGACCATGAGCGATGCCACGAGAAGGATCGGGTTGATTGAGAGGTCCATTAGAACGCCTCCTTGATCATTAGATGTGAGGCGATATTCGTGACTAATTCTTGTGTTTTCATCAGATATCTCATGCCAATGACTCCCGTCCGAAGCGGACCTTGAAGTTAGTCAGGACGTCGAAGGCCAAGAGGAAAAACAAGAGCATCCCCTGAAACGCCTGAATGGCCGAGGCTGGAAGTCCGAGGGACGCTTGTGCTGCCTCACCGCCGATATAGGTCAGCGCCATCAGTAAGCCCGCAAGCAAAATGCCGATAGGATGTAGCCGTCCAAGGAATGCCACGATGATTGCCGTGAAGCCGTAACCGACATTGAAGTCGATGCTAATCTGGCCAGCCGGACCGGTAACTTCGAACATGCCAGCAAGGCCAGCGAGCGCTCCCGAGAGACCAAGGCAAAACAGGATCAGCCGGTTCGGATTGACACCAGCAAAGCGGGCGGCCCGAGGGCTCTCGCCCGTGAGACGAATGTTGAAACCCATGATGTGACGGCTGAGCAGGATATAGGCGAAAATGACTGCGATAAACGCCGCAACAACGCCCCAGTGCATACCC
>JABDPD010000437.1 GCA_013042895.1 Boseongicola sp.
CGGGACACCGTTATCGGTCAGGCGGCAAGTGCAATTTTCAAGTTGCACGATACCGGTTACTCCAAGTCTAATGATACAGCCGGAAACTCAAACACCTCTGTGGTTGAATTCCTGCCAAAGGCCACGATGCCGATTGATCCAACGTAAGACTGCAAATCAGGCAGCGCCCGAACCGCCCCCACGGGGCGGGCGCTTCTTGCCCCTCGGTTCGTGCGCTGCCCTTGTGCTGAAGTGATCCGTTGATAGAGTTCCCCCATGAAACACCTCGCTCTCCTCCCGCTCCTCCTTTCCGCCTGCGCGGCCACGATCCAAGTGGGCGACCCCGCTCCTGATCCGGAGCCTACAATCATTGGGGAGGGCTCGGATCCCGGGGCGGCCATCGTGATTTATCGCACCTCGGAGGCGGGGTTTCTTGGGAATGTCGCGACGAACCCGGCGCTGTTTTTGGATGAACGCTCGATGGGGACGTGCCGGATCGGGGCGCCGTTGGTGATACGGCTGGCCGCGGGGGACTATGTGGTGGGCTCGATCACGCAAGGGGGGCAGGCGCGCGAGGCGGTGTCGGTGGCAGAGGGTCAGACGGTCTATGTGCGCTGCGGCACGACCGCCTCGCCGTCACTCACTCCGCCGCCGTTCCTTGATCCGGTGGAAGCCTCCGCCGGGGCGCGTCAGTCGGGGGTTGATCTGTGATCCGCTGAGGCGGGTCAGATCGCTTTAAGCTCTCCGGCCATGGTGCGTCCGTCGCGGCCTTCGATCAGCTCGTAGCCAATCTTCTGGTCGTCCGCGAGCCCAGTCATTCCTGCGCGTTCCACGGCTGAGATATGGACGAACACGTCAGAGCCGCCCTCGTCGGGTGCGATAAATCCGAACCCTTTGGTTGCATTGAACCATTTCACTGTGCCTGTCGGCATCGGTCTTTCCTTTGTCTTCCCTACCCGCAAGCGGAAGGGTCTTGGCATTATGCCCCGACGAAAGACCTCTGCGGCCCCCGTGGGGCGCGTTCGCAGATGCAAGCGCATCTACACCCTTGAAAGTGGGGGGATTCGCGTGAAAAACAAGGAAAATCACCGTGAGGAAGGGGTATCGTGATGACCGTTTTGTATGGAATTTCAACCTGTGACACTTGCCGGAAGGCGCGTAAAGCGTTGGAAAGCAAGGGGTTAGAGGTGAGGTTTCGCGATGTGCGGGCCGAGCCTTTGTCCGATGGCGAGATTGCTCGGTTTTTGGCTGAATTTGGTGGCTCATTGCTCAATACGCGGTCAACAACGTGGCGTGGCTTGTCGGAACGTGAGCGTGGCGGGGCACCGGAGGCCTTGTTGGCGGCGCATCCGACGTTGATGAAACGGCCAGTGATTGAAGGACCTGGTGGGTTGACGCTTGGGTGGGATAAGGCGGCTCAGGCTGCGCATCTTGGATAATGTGGGCGGCGTGCTTACGTCTTTATGATGTTGGTAAGGGGTAGAGCATGCGCAACGCAGCAGCGGCATTGGGATTGATCGGCGGGCTATTGGCTTTGCTGATGGGATTGGTGAGTTTCGGTTATACAGAAGCGATTTACCGATGGGGCGAAGTTCCGGACATTGCTGAGATGCCGGCGAACGTGGACGCAATCCGGGCGATGTCGGTGATCGCACCTCTGCTGGCGATCGCCGGGGCCGCGATGGCACCGACGCGCGCGCTGTGGGGCGGGATTGCATTGGCAGTCGCGTCCGGCGGGCTTTATTGGGCGTTTGGGATCGGGTTCTTCTCGATCTTCCCTGTCACCATGTGCGGACTGGCGGCTATCCTTGCGTTGGCTGCGGGTCGGCCTGACGCGCCGAAAAGCCACTTTTGAGGATGCGGTCCAAAGACAGAGGGCCGCCGCCGCGCAGGACGAGATAAGCGAGGACGAACACCCAGAAGGCGCGTTGATCGAGGATGAGGCTGTCGGGGATACGGTCGAACCATGCACCGAGCGTGCCATTTGCGAGGCCACCGTGGCCGAAGAGGTCGACCCAGCTTTGCACGAAGACGAAGCCGATCATGCCGAAGGCGGCGAGGCGTGTGAACAGGCCGAGGACGATGAGAAGCGGCAAGATGAATTCGGCCCATGTGCCCGCCGTGACGACCGCCCAGTGGAAGGCTCCGAGTTGGGAGAAATCGTAGCCGATGGCTTCGATGGTTCTGGGAAAGATCTGAATGTAGGCGCCGTCGGAGGGAAAGATGAAACCGAGCACTCCGTCACCGAGTTTCGTGCGGCCTGAGTTCCAATAGTATCCGACAAGGGTTGCCGCGAAGATGAACCTGGCGAGGGTGGTCATCACGGGGATGGTGATCCGTTCGAGGCCGGAGAAGATTGAGTTGTGGAGCGAGGTCAAGGCGCGGATCATTGGTTCAGTCCTTAAGATCTGTCAGGGCATTGTTGGTGATGAGCAAAGCGAGCATTTCGGAGAGATCGAACGCTTCGTTTTCTATCGTGGCGCGCTCGATGGCGGTGCCTAAGGATTCTCCGTCGAGCAGGGCTTCGACGAATGCACCTCCGCCTTTTGGAAGGAGATGTGGCACAGGGTCGAGTTCGGCGCGCAGGATCAGTGTGTCTTCGGAGGCCATTATCGGTTTGGGCGCTTCGGGCTGATTGTTGAAAGCCCAGATCGCGTGGATTGGCCATCTGGAGCGGATCAACCGCGTGGCGGGCGCAAGCGTGACGACCGAAGCCATGAGCTTTTCGGGGGGGATCGATTGTAGGACAGCTGGATCGAAAGCTCTGGCGTCTGCTGCGTGGTAGCTGTGGCGCATGGCCAATTCAAGGCGTGCGATATCAGGGAGATAGCCGATGGTTGAGGTTGGCTGGAAGGTCGCAAGGAAGGCTGGCATATCCTCGCCGTAGAACATCATCAAAGGCGATTTCGGCGGGTGTTGGCGCAGGTAGGCTGCGGCAAGGAGCTTGAAGTTCTGAGCCCCGACGAGTTTGGCGACCGTGGGGAACGCCGTTTCCAGCGCGTCGCCAAGTGCGACGGTGACATTGTTGCGATAAACGTCAAAGCGGCGGCCCGCCTCGCGGCCCTGACCATCGGCGAGGCCATCGGGGCGTGGCGCATCCGGATCAAGGAGCGCTTGCCGGAACGTAGTTTGATCGACGTTCACGCGGCTACTTTCTCGAGGATCACCTGCGCGCGCCGGGCTTCCGCTTCAAGCGTGGGCCAGTCAGGGACATCATTGTCCCATTCAATGAGCGTAGGGCGCGCGCCGCCTTTGGCGATGACATAGTCATAGAGCGTCCAGACCGGGTCGGCGACTTCTTGGCCATGGCTGTCAATCAACAAGGGCGCGCCGTGATCGTCTTCGTCCTCGTCGTGGCCGCCGAGGTGGATTTCGCCGACGTAATCGAGCGGGAAAGCGTCGATGTAGGCGATAGGGTCGGTGCCAAGGTTTGTAGCCGAAACGAATACGTTGTTGACGTCCAGAAGTAGACCGCATCCGGTTCGTTCAGCAATGGCGCTCAGGAAGTCGGTTTCGGACATCGTGCTTTCGGTGAACGCTAAGTAAGAGGACGGATTTTCAAGCAACATCTTGCGTCCAATGGTCTCTTGAAGCTCATCCACGTGGTCTGCGACGCGGTTGAGCGTCGCTTCGGTGTAGGGGAGCGGAAGGAGATCGTTCAGGAACTCGGCACCATGCGTGGACCATGCAAGGTGTTCAGAAAAGCTGGCTGGTTGAAGCCAGTTGTTGAGGTGTTTCAAGCGCTTCAGGTGGTCCGGATCAAGGCGTGTTTCGCCTCCGATCGACAGGCCGACTCCATGAGCGGATATGGCGAAGGTTTCCGCGAGATGGCGGAGCTGCGCGAGGGGGCGACCGCCGTCTCCCATGTAGTTTTCAGCGTGGATTTCGAGCCATCCTACGACCCCGGGGGCAGCGTTGATGTCGGCGAAATGCTGAGGTTTGTAGCCGACACCTGGCACGTTCGGCAGGCGATCAATGCGTTTTGGAATTTCGTCGAACATGGATCACAACCTCGGATACGGAAGACGCCCCGGTCAAGGACAGGGGCGTCGGTCATTTGGTCAGCTTATGCTGGCAAGTCGCGATCAAGCGCCTCGAGAGAACCCATGCGCTCAGAACCGTCAGCCATGGCTGGCAGTTCGATGTCGGCGCATGTGCCTGCGTCTACGAGTGTCCAGGCGTTGCCCTGATAATCAACAGTCGATGTGCCCGAGCATGTTGTGCCTGGTCCAGCTGCGCAGTCGTTTTCGCCAGCAAGCGAAACGCCGTAGCACTTTTCTTTCGATTGCGCGTGAGCAGGAGCGGAGAGCGAAGCGGCGAGAGCAGCAGCAACGGCACCAGCGACGGCGATGGATTTTGCAGTGTTAGACATGGGTAAAGTTCCTCAGTTTGGTTTTCAAATTTCGGACCGCTGTTGTGCGGCTGACTAACAAAAAGCAATTGAAGAGCTGACATTCCACTCACGGCTGCGTGTTTGACGCGCTCGTTATGGATTGAAACATTCGTTAATTGACGGAAATCGGGTAGCGTTAAGTCTCGAAGATGCTCCTAAAATTGTATTTATTTCAGCCATTTGAGTAAAATCTCCGTTTAGACTTTGCGAGGACACTCCACAGGAGAATTACAACCTGAGGAGATTTTCATGAGGCCTATTCAAGCCTGTTGTGTTGCAGTTTTTTTCGTTTTTTTCGGAGTTGTTTCAACGATGGCCGGGCCGCAACGGGTGGATTTGGAGCCTATTGCGCATGAAAACGCGGAGTTGGTGGTCGTGAACCCTGATGGGTCGCGTACGGTTTATACGCCCGCCCAACTAGAGGAGTTCCCCACGTATCGGCTTGTGACTACGACCCCGTGGCGCGTTGAACCGGCGGCGTTCTCAGGCGTTTTGCTCTCGGACATCCTTGAGCGACACGAAATGCCGTCAGACATGACCATACGAGTGACGGCGGAGAATGAATTCTCGACGTTTTTCGATCCTGAAGCGCTGGGCATTGCACCGATCCTTGTGGCCACTCGGGTTGATGGAGCAGCCCATTCACGGCGTGCGCGAGGTCCAATTCAGTTTGTGATTGAGGATGAAGTCTATCGCTCCAACGATGCTTTGACCGAATCGCATCTGGTTTGGATGGCGTCACGCATAGAAGTTGTGCGCTAATTCATGCCGCGCGAGCAATCGCAGGTTAGTTCCCGTTTCCACGCGCTTGCGACGCGACGCGGGTTCTGGATCGCGGTTGCTTTGCTGGCAGCTATTACGTCGGCCGCAGCGCTTGAATTTCGTCGCTACGCCGCGTCCATTCTTGATTTCCAAACCGAGATTCAAGCCCATCAGACGACGGGCAGTCAGGCGGCATTGAATGAGATTGCCCGTTTGAACGGGGAAATTCTTTCGACTATGAGTGCGGATCATCAGGACGCGCTGGATCTTGTTGCGGTGACGTCAGCGCTCGACACGCTTTATGTGCGTGCGGATCACATCGCGAAACGGATTGATCGTCTTGAAGAAGGCTCCGCGCTCGCTGGCTTCGACAGTCCGGATGATATCATGCAAGACGGTCTGAACACGGTTGCAAGGATACGGACCTTGGTTTCGACAGTCGACGAAGCGCTTGTCGCACCGGATCCAGTTGTGGCCCTGCAAGCTGTTGAGATTGTGCAGGCTATCGAAGCTGCTCGGAGGGCCTCGTTCCGCTATCTTGACCATACTGCGCGGATGACGGGTGGACTGTTAAGCCAGCAAACCGACAAGGTCCTATATCTTAACCGGGCAACGCTCGCATTTTTGGTGATTGTCGCGTTGGCGGGTGTAATCAGCCTTCACATGTTACGCCTTGAAGTGCAGGGGAGAAAAGAACGCGAGAGGGCGGAGCGACGTGCAGACAGGCTCGCGTACTTCGATTCGCTTACGGGTCTCGCAAATCGCGTGCAGTTTCAGGACAAGGTTGGTGCGTTTCTTGAGCCGAACGCAAAAGGGGCCTTGGTGCTGATAGATCTCGACGGCTTTAAGGCGATCAATGACCGGCACGGACATGCAATTGGTGATGCTGTTTTGAGACAGATTGCCCGCATTATTCGCGAGAAAGCCGAGTTTGCGGGTGGGATGGCCGCACGTCTTGGGGGCGACGAGTTTGCGGTCTTCATGCCAACGGATGACACGCAAGTTTTGCGGGTGTTTTGCCATAAGTTGGTTGAGCTTTGCGCCGTGCCAATGCAGCTGGCAAGCACAAGCATCCAAACCGGCGTGAGCATCGGTCTGGCCACGACGACGCAAGTATCAAAAACCGCGCTCAAAAGCTATGACAGGATGATGCGGGTCGCAGACTTTGCGCTGTATGCGTCAAAGGGCGCAGGCCGGGGCCGCTATACACTTTATGACGCCGATCTCGAGCGTCAGATGGACGAGCGCCGATCGCTGCTGAAAGAGCTTCCCAAAGCGATCGAAAACGATGAGTTTGAGGTGTTTCTGCAACCAAAAGTAAAGATGGCAAACGGAGAGGTCCTGGGTTTTGAGGCCTTGGTTCGTTGGCGTCGGAATGGAGCGCTCCTTAGTCCAGCGCAGTTCATCGATCTTGCCGAAGACAGCAACCGCATTCAAGATATCGACGCTTATGTACTTGACCGGGCGGTAGAGGTTGTCGCCGATTGGAACCGACGGCACCGGACCCGTTTTTCGGTGAGTGTAAACCTTTCGGGCGTGCATTTTGTTAGTCAGAACGCCCTCCCATTTGTCGGTGAGGCCTTGGACCGACACAACTTTGACGCCGAATTACTCACCTTGGAGATTACTGAAACCGTTCAGCTTAGCAGTTGGGACGTCGCGCAGCGCATCGTTTCCGAATTGAAGGCGAGGGGCTGTAAGATCTCGATCGACGATTTTGGCACGGGCTATTCGTCTCTGGTCTATTTGCGGACCATTTCGGCGGATGAGTTGAAGATCGACAAATCGCTCATTGATGAGATTGAGGGCTCAGAAGAAGCGCGCTTCATTCTTGATGCAGTTTTGGATCTGGCTGAGAGCCTTGGCCTCAGTGTTGTGGTTGAGGGGATTGAACGCGAGGAACAACGCGCATTCCTGCACGGACTAGGGTG
>JABDPD010000441.1 GCA_013042895.1 Boseongicola sp.
GCAAAAGACTCTGACGAGTTGATCGCACTGTCGAGATTTTTTTCACTTCGTATAGTTGCGCCAAAGCGAAGCTGTTGGACGTTGCTTGTGCGCACTGTTTGGCGCAGTTGCAGTTCGCCCCAGCGCGCCAATTCTTCCCCGCCATACCAGCTGTTGCCGAGAAGTCCCGTGAATTCGGATGTGCCAAGCTCGGGCCAGATCAGCCGTTGGTGTCGAACTCCAGCGATCACAACCCCATAATCGAAGTCTGAGCCCGATGCGGTTGGGACGAGTTCCTTCGCGCGTGAATCCAGCCAGATCTTGCGGAAGTAGAGTTCGGCGAGAGCTTCGGTTTTTTGGGTTTCGTTCTCGGAAAGACGATAGGCGAGTGATAAGCCGGCGGAAGCTTCGTATCCTCCGAGTTGTTGACCTGATGGGTCTATACTGAAAGGCAAACCTCCCAACTCGATTTCGAGCGTCTCTGCACCGTTGTTCACATTATTCGAGGGGCGCGCGGTGAAACGAAGCTGGATGCTCAGGGGATTCAGCCGGGAAACATTGCGAAACGCGCGGGCGGCGATTTCTTTTCGGCGTTCGTCCGGGGCGACGTTGTCGGCGCGTCGCAGCCAAAGCTCGGCGCGGGTGAATTGCTCTTTGCGCGCCTTCAGGTCGGCGACCATGATTGCTGCGTCAAATTGCAGTGCGGGATTGTTCGAGGCGCGGTAAGCGGCCGCGGCGGCGTCTTCGGCGACATCAAGTGCCCCAGCACTACGGGCGCTCAGGGCGCGGATGAGGAGGGCCTCGGCGTCGTCCGGGTCGCGTTGAAGCAGAGCAGAGGAGATCTGATCCGCCAACGCAATATTGCCAGTTTGGATCGCCTGACGGGCGATGGCTCGGGCTTGAGGGATTGAAAGAGTTTGAGAGTTTTCAGAGGCTTGCGCGAAGGCTTGCCCGGGGGAAAGCACAAGGAGCGCTACCCCTAAGGACAGGAAAGCCGCCATGAGGCGGCTTCCCATCGTAGTCGGTTGGGACGTCCTTACGGACATGCATCGGTACAATTCGCGGTGAATGCACCGAGGTCCCGCGCAGTGAAGACGTCTTCGTTCGGGTTTTCCTCCGCTTGGCTGAGATCATAGTCGCCCGTCGCCTGGATAAGGCCACCGATAACAGCGGCGCTGGGGCCACCGAAGAAGCCTTGGTATGTGCCGGTTTCAACAACTGCGGATGTGTCGTCGCGGCTTGTTACTGTGCCCTCGAAAGAGCCATCCGTGATAACCGCGTCATTCAGGACCAGAGTGTTGAGGTCGCCGACATCGGTCAAAGTACCAGCGCCGTCCACAGAATACACATCGCGGTCCGTGATGAAGCCTTTGAGTTTGCTGTCTGTGAAGTCGACTTCCATGGCAACCTCACCATCCGTCAGATAGAGCAGGCCGGGACCGCTGAATGTCAGGGTGCCTGCGTAGTCGCCGGTGTATTCAACCAGACCAAGGGTCGGGATTGTCGTGGTGAGGTCGTCCACATCGTACCAAGCACCTGAGTATCCAAACTCGGCGTAGCCTTCGATTGCCGCTACACCCACTGTGATCTCGTCACCGTCGGTGGTTTTGTGAACTGCCAGGTATCGGTTGAAGCCTGGGATTGGCGCGGCGTCCTGGTTCTCGTAGATGTCGTAGTCGATACCTTCGCTGCTCGTTCCAGTGACCGTAGTGAGATAGGTAAAGACCGCGCCTAGGGGATCATCATCGAATGGAAGACCCGTCAGCGTGAGGGTCGTGCCGTCGAACGTAATGTTCGAGACGTCGCCCGAACACACGAAGTTGCCGCATGTCTCGTCGCCAGTTACCGGCAGGTCTTCGGGATCAATGCCTGGGGTATCAGGTCCAGGGTTTTCACCGCCGCCACCGCCACCGCCGCCGATATCTGTGTCACTTGCTCCGCCACATGCCGCGAGGAGTATCGTGGCGGCCAAAAATGCGTAATGTAGTTTCATGATATACTGCCCTTGCCTGAATTTTTCGGAATCCTGACAGACCCTGTCGATAAGTCAATATTCGTTAACCTTAATGGGCAGACCCTAGCGAAAATGCGATTCTTTCGCAACGATGTGGCGCATATTGTGGTTCAATCCCGGCCTGCACATAGATAGTGTGGCGGAGCGACTCGAATTGACTGGGGAATGACCATGCCGCTGACACCTGAACAACAGGCCGAAATTGACGAAGAACGCGCACAGACGCGCACCACACGGCGCGTTGTGTCCGAAGGCATGGAGGAGCACCTTTATACGGCGCACCCGGTGCTGGATCACGGGTTCGTCCGGGTCATTGATTACATGGGTGATGACAACGCGATCACGCAGGCCGCGCGGGTGTCTTACGGCAAGGGGACCAAGGCGGTTTCCAACGACGAAGGACTGATCCGCTATCTGATGCGGCACTGGCACTCGACTCCGTTCGAGATGTGCGAAGTGAAGTTTCACGTGAAGTTACCGGTCTTTGTGGCGCGTCAGTGGATCCGGCACCGGACGGCGAATGTGAATGAATATTCAGCGCGTTACTCGATTTTGGACCGTGAGTTTTACATCCCCGAACCGGAGGTTCTGAGCGCGCAGTCGACGATCAACAATCAGGGCCGCGGGGCGGTTCTGGAAGGGGCGGAAGCGGCGCGGGTGCTGGAGATTTTGAAGGGCGACGCGACGCGGTCGTATGACCACTACGAGGAGATGTTGTCTCAGGATGGTCAGGACGGGCTGGCGCGGGAGTTGGCGCGGATGAACCTGCCGGCGAATGTTTACACGCAGTGGTACTGGA
>JABDPD010000189.1 GCA_013042895.1 Boseongicola sp.
CATCGGCATTCTGCTGGTCGGCACCCTGTCTGGCGAAAGCTTCGCCAAAGGCGCCTTTGCAGGGGCTTTGGGCGTACTGATCGGCATGGTCGGCCTTGACCCAATGACGGCGGAAGGGCGCTTTACCTTCGGGTCGATCCACCTTTTGGGAGGCATTCCTTACGTCGCCGCCATGATCGGTTTCTTTGGCGTAGCGGAGGCTTTGGTGCAGCTCAAAACGATTAACACAGCCGCCATCAAACAAAAGATCGACCAGATTATCCCGAAATTCTCTGACGTGAAGAAGTACTTCTGGCTCGCGATCCGCGCCTCTGGCATTGGCACAATCATCGGCGCGTTGCCCGGCACCGGAGGCGATATCGCGGCCTTGCTTGCCTATGATGACGCGAAACGTTCGACCAAAAACCCAGAACGCCCCTTCGGCACCGGCAACCGCGAAGGGCTGGTTGCGCCCGAGGCCGCCAATAATGCAGCCGTCGGTGGTGCGCATATACCGATGCTGACGCTCGGCATCCCCGGAGATGCGGTGACAGCCGTGATCATCGGGGCGCTTTTCATCCATGGGCTCAAACCCGGCCCGCTGTTGCTGGTAGACACGCCCCATCTGTTTTGGTTCATCGTCGGCACACTAACACTGGCCAATGTCTTCCTGCTTGTCTTTGGTTTGACTGGTATTCGCCTCTTCACCAAGATCGTGGAATGCCCCAAAGCGGTGCTCATCCCGCTTATCATCGTACTCAGTGCAGTGGGCACCTATGCCATCCAAAACAACCCTGTTGATGTCTATTGGATGCTGTTGTTTGGTGTGATCGGATATTTCATGAAAACCTACGGTTTTGAGGTCGGTCCAGTCATTCTGGGCGTTATCTTGGGGCCGATGATGGACAGCAATTACAGGCGCACAATGCTCCGCTCACGAGGCGACTTTGGGGATTTCATATGGGGATTTCTCTCGAACCCGATTTCACTGGTTCTCACGATTGGGTTGCTTTTGATGCTTCTGAGCCAAACTCCAATTTGGTCCTTTGTGCGTAAAAAAATCACCTCCGATCGGCGATAAGTTTTGGCATGGCATGTCGTACTGCGCAGCGGCGTCTCAAGGGATTGTCCAACGGCGGTAGCCATGTCCGATCGCAGTGAGTATCCCGCATCCTCCCAAAAAGCAGACATCCGCCACACCGCAGAAAATCTGCAGTCTGGGCTCGAAGCCGCCATTCGCTGCACCCAGACTGAACGAACGCTACGCGGACGAAGCAGACATGGTGGTTCTCGGAACCGATTGAGGATCTTAATCAGAATGGCATTTCTTGCTTAGTCCGTAATCGCGCTCAAAAATAGGATTCGCTCGTTCCATCTTCTGCCAAGACTGGCTCACGCCTTCTTTCTGTCTCGACCGGGCTGTTTGCCAGTTAGAGTTGAGATCTTCTCGATCTCGAAAGGATCGAAAGGCCTGCCATCTGGACGGAGGAGGTCGTGAAACCAGATGTCGCGATCAGTTGAGCCCCCGTGCGCGCTTACCAGATCATCGGGCCACGGAAGGTGGGTTTGGGTGCGGCCCTGAACAAGACCCCATTGGAAACATCCAACTTTGCGGTCGTGAAAAAGTTCGAGTTGATCTTCGATGCGGCTGTCCACCGCCCGCGCCATCCATTCTGTGCAAAGCATGGGTCGGTCGAGAACCGATAGAAAGTCGATGAACCGCGCGACCTGATCGGCCTTCCAATAGGCATGGAAGGTGATGATATCCGAGTGCAAAAGTGCGGCCCGGTCAATCTCGGTCTGGTAGGGGTGCGCATCTTCGCCGGGAAGCGGCGTCGTCCATGCGGCGACGGTCAGCGGATGCATAGGTGTTTCGTCGCGCGCCCAAGCGAAGGCGCTTGTCATGAGGGACATTGAATGGACGTCAAGATCTCCGCCATACCGAGAAAACCCGCCGCTGGTGAACTCCATCCGGTTTCCCGGCTCGTTGTAGATGTCCCAAAAAGCGATCCGTGGATCGGTCCGGAAGGTCGAAATCAGGTCGCGTACATAGGCTTCCAGCATCGGCCTTTGGGTTGGATCAACCACCACATCGCGCCCCGGACAGGCGACGGCCCGACTGTTGTGGATACCCGGGACGGGGTCGGGCTGAGGGCCGTAGGTAGGCTCGATGCCGCCGAAGCCGCAGTCGTCAAAAAGGCAGGGTACGGTTTCCATTCCGTGAGCCCGCGCGACGTCCATGAATGCGCCGAGGCGTTCGATCAGACCGTCCCGGTCGTTCTCCCAGATGAGTGTGTGGAGGTTGACCCGAACGGCATTGAAGCCAATGTGACCGGCCCAGCCAAGCTCGCGTTCGATGGTGGCCAGATCGAAGGTTTCGCGGTGCCACATTTCGAGAAAGTTGACGGCCGTTGAAGGCAGGAAGTTAAAGCCACAAATCCAAGGCTTGGCATCCCACCAGGCTTTGACCTGCGATGTTGTCCAGCGGTCCATGACATTCTTCCCCGTTTTGGAAGCCTGCCCGGGTGTGATCCGGGCAGGCTATTGCTTTAGCGGTCCAGCAGGTCCTGGACCTCAAGTTCCGCGTCGGCGAGAGCCGTTTCAACGTCTTTGCCAGTCAGCCAAATCGCCTGTAGCTCACGGTTCAGAACATCCTGAATTGCGCCATAGCGCTCGGATGGGGGAGTGTCCTTTGCGATGGCCGCTGTGCCCGCGTATTCATCGCGGTGTGGCAGTGATGTATATGCCTCGCTTTCCACAACAGATGTGCGCACTGCCATGTGTCCGGTGCGTGCCCAATCGATGTTGTGGTCGTTGATAAAGGCAAGGACTTTCAGAGCTGCCATTTTCTGTTCGCCGTCCACAGTCGATGGGATGGCCCACATGTGGCTGTCCGCCCAGGTTGCGCCGGTGTCAAACAGAGTTGGGAAGTCGGCGACATAGTAGTTGTCGAGACCCACCTCTTCCTTCGCGGCTTCTGCCGTATAGAAATCCACGACCCATGTGCCGTTTACCAGAATGGCGGACTCGCCGTTCAAGAAGGCCTGTTGGCTGTCGGCATAGTTCAACTGGGGATTGGCAAGACCTGCATCAAACAACTGAGTGATCGCCGTGACAGCGTTCTTAGCCTCATTGGTGTTGATCGTCGCCGTGCCGTCGTCCGTGAAGATATTGCCGTTCTGCTGCCAGAGCAGTGCCAACACGGTGCGCACGCCAAGCGGAAATTGCGCGAAGTCGGCGGCAAGATAGTCTTTGCCGGTTGCGTCTTTCAGTTGCTGCGCATGAGCGATCAGTTCCTCGGGTGTGGATGGCAGGACCGGCTTGCCGTTTTCCACAAGGCCCGCTTCGGCCATCAAGTCCATGTTGACGTGCCAGAGGTTGGCGTGGAAGTCCATTGGAACGCCGTAGATGCCGCCGTTGAAGCTGACTGCGTCAAGCGCGGTTGCGGACCAATCGGAAGCGTCAATACCCACCGCTTCAAGGTCGCCTGAAATCTCGGCAACGGCACCCAGACCCGCAAACTCGGGGATCCGGTGACGGTGCATGACGAAGATGTCCGGCGGTGTACCGCCCGCAAAGGCAGCCTTGATCTGGTCGTAGTAGTTACCCCAGTCAGTCGGCAACGTTGTAATAGACACACCATCTATTTCGGCATCCGCCGCATTGATGATCGACTGAATGATGCAGGCCTCGCCGACGCTTGACGTAGTGTCGGTTCCCGCATCTTCGCAGGCACCAAAGAAGCGGCCCAGTGTAACCTCTTGCGCAAGCGCGCCTGAGGCGAGAGTTGCGGCGGCTGCCGCTGTTAGAAGCACATGTTTCATTTGTTTCCTCCCAATGTGCGTGAAAATTAGCCCTTCGATCCGCCGACGGTCATGGCTTGAACCACGTATCGCTGGAAGATGAGGAACAGGATGACGACCGGAAGCGAGGCAATGACGCCCGAGGCCATAACGCGGCCCAGTCCTTCCGATTGTGCGAAGTTCGATTGAATGGACGCGAGGCCCAGGGTGATCGTGAAGTAATCGCGTTGCTGCGCGCTGACGAGCGGCCAGAGGTAGTCGTTCCAGGCAT
>JABDPD010000461.1 GCA_013042895.1 Boseongicola sp.
ACTGGCTACTCCAGCACCAACTACCAACTCTGGGGGGCTTTCCCCATCGCGCTGTTCTTCTTCATCGGTTTAATTGGAGGCTGCGCGGGGTCGACCTGTTGCTCCATCAAGATATTTCGTTACCAGATCCTCATGGCAGCGATCTCAAATCAGGTTCGCCGCATTCACTCACCCCACGGCGTCTTTCAGCCAAAGTACGATGGCCGAACAATCACTGAAGATGTGATCTCATCGGTTATGGCGTTCCTCACAATGTTCATTGTAAGCCTCGGCGTACTGTCGGTTCTTTTATCCATGACCGGTCTCGACTTCATGACCTCCATCAGCGGAGCCGCCGCCGCCATCGCCAACATCGGACCCGGTCTTGGTGACATCATCGGCCCCACCGGCACCTTCGAGCCTTTGAACGACCTTGCCAAATGGCTCCTGATCATCGGAATGCTTGTCGGACGACTTGAGCTGATGGTCGTCATGGTCCTTTTCACATCCCGTTTTTGGAGAGCTTAATGCGTCCTCTCGGAGTAGAACTAGCCGCCATGCTGGCGGCACGTGGAGTCGACACGATCTTCGGCATCCCCGGCGTTCACAACATTGAGCTCTACCGCGGCATTGAAGACGCAAAGATCCGCCACGTCCTTGCGCGCCATGAACAGGGCGCGGGCTTCATGGCCGATGGTTACGCCCGCGCAACTGGCAAGCCAGGCGTGTGCTTCGTGATCTCAGGTCCGGGTCTGACCAACGTCATGACGCCGATGGGGCAGGGCTATTCCGACAGCGTGCCGATGTTGGTGATCTCAACCGTTCTGGACGAGACTGCCTCAAAACGCGGGCAACTTCACCAGATGCGAGATCAGGAAGGCGCGGCTGGAACGGTCTGCGACTGGTCCGAAACTGCACAGACCGCTGAAGCCGCTTATGCTCTGGTCGACCGCGCCTTTGCAGAGTTTGAAACTTCCCGCGCCCGTCCAAAACACATCCAAATCCCCATTGCCGTCCTCGGCGCGCCTGCGCCGTCCCCGCCAACTCCGCGTGGTTTGGCCATACGCGGAAAACTCGCACCAAACCCAAGAGACCTAACGTACGTCGCCTCACTGCTCACCGCCGCCGACAAGCCTCTCTTCATTTTCGGAGGCGGTGCCAAACGCGTCGCCACTAAACAAATCTTCGACATCCTGAAGCGCAGCGCTGCCGCAAGCTTCGTTACCTATGCTGGGCGAGGGATCGTAGCCCCTGACACGCCTCGCTTTCTTGGCTCGCACCTCGCATCTGGTGGGGCGGAAGCTCTCATCGGTGAGGCCGATCTGATTATTGCAGTTGGGACGGAACTGGCTCCAACAGACCGCTGGCGGCCAAATCTCGGGGCGAAAGCCCCTATTGTGCGGGTCGATATCGACCCCGAGATGCTCTCCCAATCCAAAAACCAAGACTTCGCTATCCGCGCCGATGCGGACTTGTTTCTGTGTGGCCTCAATGTCGAACTGGGCAATTCCAATTTGAGCAGCGCATGGGACGAACATGCGCTGTCCCATACCCGCGCACGTTGGACCCAAGACGTTACGAACGCCCGTCCTGGCATCGTTACCGTCTGTGACGCTTTGCGGGCCGCGCTGCCGGAAAAACTGCGCATTTACTCAGATATGACACAATTCGCTTACGCTGCGAAAGAAGTCTGGGACATGGATACCCCTGGCCTCTGGCATCATCCAGTCGGTTTTGGAACGCTCGGATACGCGCTCCCCGCCGCTATAGGTGGAGCCGTCTCTGGTGGGCCAACACTCGCCATCGCGGGCGATTATGGCTTTCAGTATACCATCCAAGAGCTTGGAACTGCTGCCGAGTTAGACCTGAGCCTTCCCATTCTCGTCTGGGACAATGAGGCATTGGGCGAGATTCGCGACAATATGGTCGAGGCGCAAATCGCCCCGAATGCCGTCCACGCGGTCAATCCCAAATGGGAACATCTCGCCGCGGCTTATGGCTGTGCCTATGCGGCTCCCAAAACAACAGATGCACTCTGTGAAGCGACGTTGAACGCTCTCAACGCCGGTCGACCGACCTTGATCGTCGCAACGCCCGAGATCAGTTCCAGCAACTGACCAATACGGTCATATCCGCCGCGAGAAGCGTCAGATCCTCTGGCGCAATCTCGTCCGCCGCAGCGCTCACGGGTGCCGCAATACCGTTTGCGGCAAGAAACTCCGACAAAACGCTGGCGTCCAACGCGAACGCAACGCTCCCCGGTAATTGCCGCGCGCTGTCTTTGCTGTCCAGCAGCATGCCCATGACCGAGCCCGAGGTCTCAAACACAGGGCCGCCTGCATCGCCTGCCTCGCTCTGTACGTCCAAACGCTGTACGCGCGTATCGCCATCCAACCCTTTGACGTCCGAGAACGTGCCAAAAGTCAAAGAGGGCAAGGTCAAAACGCCCCCAAAGCTGAAACCAGAAACGGCTATATCCGACTGAAGGCGGGGTTCAACGCTCGCCAACCGCGCGCTCGCCAACGGAGCTATCGGGCTTTGTGGCGTGAGGTATGCCACGCCAAGTGCGTCATCCACGGCACCCACGGACATCACGATGTCCTCACCAACGGTCACACGTGAACATTGGTTCACCGCAGACGCCGTGGTTAAAACCGCACCGGAACTATCCACGAAAAATCCTGACCGGGCCCGCTCTGGACGACGGATCGCAAGCCCGGACAAAAGGTCAATATCCTGCGTTCCCGTTGAAGCACTATCCTGCAAGACGCCATCGATTGGCAGGAATGTCTCCTGCATCGCCTGAAGCGCTAGCCGCTGGCGCTTTGGATCGTCCGCGGGCCAGATCAGCGAAAACCCCTTGATCGCGCCGCCATCAAGTCGCGCGTAGGTGTGCGAAATGATCTTGTTGTTCGTACCCGTCAGAGTGAAATCGTTGCGTCTCAAAGCCCGCGAACCCTCGAGAGGAACAATCTCAAGTGTCTGCATCACTTCAAAAAGGGCAGCCAACCTCTCGCGGTTTCCCTCCTGAGAAATCAGCAGAACCTGAACCCCATCATCAGTGGTCGAGCGATACTTCGCGAAAGGAGCTTCGTATTCTTCGAAGCTCACCAAACCACGTGGCAGATCAATCTCGATGCCCGCATTCGCTTCAATTGTAGGCGTCATATTCAGTGCCACAACCGCATCCTGATAGGCGGTAAGCATGTCCTGACGTTGCTTTGTGGTCATCACACCGGTGGCTTCGAAACCGTTCTGTTGCTGCCATGCCGCCATTGCACGTCGCGTGCCCGGGCCAAAGTCCGCGTCAATCGCTGCCGAATAAACACCTTCCCAGCGTAATGCGACTTGTACCAATGCCCGTTCTTCTCTCGTCAACTGGCGCTCGCTCGCGCGGGCCTCGGCTTCGGTTTCCTCGCCGGCGACCAGCGGAGTTACAACGGTTTCAACCGACGCTGCACCAGGCGTGCCAGCGAAAAACTGGGTGCGGAAGTTGGCTCCATTGGCCAGAAAACTGTCGCGAGGAATGCGACCTTGAGCGCGTAATTGATTGAGAACATTAACCGCTTCAGCTTCGCTGTAAGGTCCAAGCGCAATTGCGTACCACCCCGACGACAAGCGATAGCCCTGAACATCCGGCAATCCACTGGCATAAAACTCGGCCCGCTCTTGCGCTGCTCCGGCACT
The DNA here is from genome assembly GCA_013042895.1 of Boseongicola sp. Lineage (GTDB taxonomy): Bacteria > Pseudomonadota > Alphaproteobacteria > Rhodobacterales > Rhodobacteraceae > Boseongicola. The sequence goes on from JABDPD010000461.1 coordinate 3,667, forward strand.
TGGCCGCGCTTCAATCTGAACCCAGGAACTGCCCTGAGCCAGAGCAATGCCAGCCCAAAACATCAGCAAAGCGCTCGCAATAAACTTCGCAAAAATCGTCATCTCTCACCCGTCCGCATCTGGCGTCATCGCACCGTTTCAACGTATTTACCTAGGCCACAGCGACATGCACGTCAAAAGCGACACGGGCTTCATTGACCACCTGCCGCCTGTTGCCTATTGAGAACGCGATTTTCAGCCCCGGAGACAAGCCCCATGGCCGCCGCCGAAACCCCGAAGTCCTTTCAGGAGATTATCCTGGCGCTCCAGTCTTACTGGGCGGTAAACGGCTGCGCGATCCTGCAACCTTATGACATGGAAGTTGGGGCAGGAACGTTCCACCCGGCGACAACACTTCGCGCGCTTGGAAGCAAACCTTGGGCCGCAGCTTATGTACAACCCTCACGCCGCCCTACCGATGGCCGCTACGGTGAAAACCCGAACCGTCTCCAGCACTACTACCAGTTCCAAGTCATCATCAAACCCTCTCCGCCAAACCTACAGGCTCTCTACCTAGGCAGCCTAGAGGCTATAGGCATCAATATGGCCTCGCACGACATACGCTTCGTCGAAGACGACTGGGAAAGCCCGACATTGGGCGCATGGGGCCTCGGCTGGGAGGTCTGGTGCGACGGCATGGAAGTGTCGCAGTTCACCTATTTTCAGCAAGTCGGCGGCCACGACTGCCACCCAGTATCCGGCGAATTGACCTACGGCCTCGAACGCCTTGCGATGTACGTCCTCGGCGTTGATCACGTCATGGATATGCCTTTCAACGCCCCCGACGCGCCGATACCTCTGAAATACGGAGACGTTTTCAAACAGACCGAACAAGAATATTCGCGCTGGAACTTTGACGTGGCCGATACGGATACGCTGCTGCAACACTTCAAAGACGCCGAAGCCGAATGCACGCGCATTCTCGAACAAGACGCCATCGACCCCAAGTCGGGCCACAAAATCATCATGGCTCACCCGGCCTACGATCAGTGTATCAAGGCCAGCCACCTATTTAACCTTCTCGATGCGCGCGGCGTGATCTCGGTCACCGAGCGCCAAGCCTACATTGGCCGCGTCCGCACGCTTGCCAAGGCCTGTGCCGACGCCTTCGTGCAAACCGACGCCGCAGGTGCCGCCTGATGCCCAATTCTTCCATCCCCGTCCTGCGCGTCTCAGACTACCCACGCGCCCGCAAATTCTGGACTGAAACAATGGGCTTCAAAGTCGGCGAAGAAGGCGGAGACCCGGCCCGCTTCGGCATTTTTCACCGCGGCAAAGCAACGATATTCGTTGACGCGTGGTATGGCGCTGACGCCGAAGCTAGCCCCGGATGGCGTGCCTATTTCCACGTCGATGACGTTGATACCTTCGCGGACTCCATCAATTGGCCCGCCAAAGAGGGTCCCGAAAATAAGGTCTACGGTATGCGCGAGGTCGTGATCACTGACCCCGAGGGCAACCGTTTGTGTTTCGGAATGGATGCGGAATGAATGGAAAAGTGATCGGCATTGTACTCATAGCGACCGGCGTCCTAGGTGGCGGTGGCGTCTATTACCTGCAGGAATATGGCTTCTATGAAACTATCGAGGCCACCTCAGATGATATGGTCCAGATGACGAGAGTCACATCCGGTGCACCTGAATCCATTCTTTTCAGCGACTTTCAAGCTATCGATGCTGACAGTTCACCTATCCGCTACCGTGCCTGTTTCACCACGCCACAGTCGCTAGCTATGATGACCGAAACATACGAGCTCTATGACGCGGCCGAGCCGCTAAACGCCCCAGGGTGGTTCGACTGCTTTAGCGCAGACACCATTGCAGAAGCCCTCGCGACGGGTGAAGCGCTTGCCTTCATGGGAACCGAAAACGTTACTTACGGCATCGACCGCATCGTTGCGATCCACGAAGACGGTCGTGGCTTTGTC
>JABDPD010000467.1 GCA_013042895.1 Boseongicola sp.
TTGCTATGTCGACGAAGAAGCCGATGTAGAAGGCGGTTTCGCAGGTATCTTTGCGCAAGTGGCCAGCGCCTACTTTCAACGATATGGCAACAAAAGCGAAAGCCTTGCCCGCATTGCGGCAAAAAACCATGCCAATGGCGTTAATAATCCCTACGCCCATCTACAACGTGATTTGGGTTTTGATTTCTGCAACCAGGTCTCGGAAAAGAATCCGATGGTGGTCGACCCTTTGCGGCGCACTGACTGTTCCCTGATCTCTGATGGTGCCGCTGCACTGGTCCTGACCGACAGCGATATCGCGCTTGAAGATGGAAGCAAAGCCGTTGCCTTTCGCGCTGCCGAACAGGTCAATGATTTCCTACCAATCAGCCGTCGGTCGCACACCTCATTTGAGGGAGCCAAGATGGCTTGGGAGAAGGCATTCGAAGGCGCGAACGCGGCAATCTCTGATCTGTCACTGGTTGAAACCCATGATTGTTTTACCATCGCGGAATTGCTGCAGTATGAAGCGATGGGACTGGCAGAGGAAGGCCGCGGGCACCGCATTATTGATGATGGGATTTCTGCGATAGACGGTGCCCTGCCGGTCAATCCTTCTGGTGGCCTGAAGGCCAAGGGGCATCCCATCGGAGCGACCGGTGTGTCACAGCATGTGATGGCGGCGATGCAACTTGTGGGCGATGCCGGTGACATGCAGGTGCCAAACGCTGAACTTGCCGGCGTGTTCAACATGGGCGGTCTGGCGGTTGCCAATTATGTCTCCATTCTGGAACGGCTGCGATGAGTTTCGAAGCTTCGCCACGCATCTCCACGCGGGTGATGAATCTTGCCGAATTGCTCGTGCAGGCAGCCGCACGCTATCCTGATCGACCGGCCATCATGCGTGGTGACGAGCAGCTGAACTGGGCCCAGCTCAATGCCCGTGTTGATGCGGCCTGCCAGTCACTCAAGCAATTGGGCATTCAGTCAGGCGACAAGATCGTGGTCCAGTCGCGCAATTGCTTTGAGTTATTTGAAACCATGTTTGTCGCCTTCAAGCTTGGCGCGGTTTGGGTGCCGACCAACTATCGGATTACCCCCGACGATGTCGCCCACGTTGCCTCTGCCTCCGAAGCCAAGCTGATTATCTATGATGAGATGTTCCCGACCCACGCCGATGCTGCGGTGAATGCGGGCGTCAAGCATGTCATTTGCATTGGCAAGGCAAGACCTGGTGAATTGGCTTATGGCGAGATCGCGCAAAGCGATACGCGAGAGGCGTTCGAACCTGCGACTGTTGAATACAACCATCCGTGTTGGTTCTTCTTTACGTCGGGCACGACGGGAAAGCCCAAGGCCGCCATCTTGACCCACGGTCAGATGGCATTTGTGATCAACAACCATATTGCCGATCTGATGCCCGGATTGACCTCAAGGGATGCATCGCTTGTCGTTGCGCCTTTGTCGCACGGTGCGGGGGTTCACCAGTTGATCCAGGTCGCGCGTTGTGTCCCCTCGATTCTGACACGTTCCGACAAATTGGATCCAGAAGAAATATTCGCTCTGATCGAACGGCACAGGATCAGCAACATGTTTACAGTTCCGACAATCCTGAATGCACTGACCACACATGACGCGATAGACCAGTATGATCTGAGTTCACTGCGCCATGTCATCTATGCGGGCGCGCCCATGCTGCGCCACCACCAAAAGCACGCGCTGGAAAAACTGGGCAATTGCCTGGTCCAATATTTCGGGCTCGGCGAGGTCACCGGCAACATCACTGTGCTACCACGCGAAGAACACGCAGCCGAAGATGATGCCATGAGAACCGGGACCTGCGGCTACGCGCGGACGGGCATGAAGATCGAAATCCAGGATGAAAATGGCGGTGCGCTCAAGCCTGGTCAAACGGGCGAAATATGTGTAATCGGCCCCGCCGTTTTCAGCGGCTATTACAAAAACGTTGAGGCCAACAAAGCTGCATTTCGTAATGGCTGGTTCCGCACCGGTGATTTGGGCCATCTGGATGAAAACGGATACTTGTATATTACCGGCCGGGCTTCAGACATGTTCATATCGGGAGGCTCCAATATCTATCCATTGGAGATCGAAGAAAAGATCGCGGCCCACCCTGCAGTTGCTGAAGCCTGCGTTGTCGGAATGCCCGACGAAAAATGGGGTGAAATCGGCGTTGCGGCTTTATCTCTCACAGATGGTTCGTCGCTTGACTACGAGGCGCTCAAAGCCTTTCTCAAAGGAGAAATTGCCGATTACAAAATACCCAAGCAGCTGGTCCTATTCGATGATTTGCCAAAATCAGGCTACGGAAAAATTACAAAGAAACTCGTCCGTGCCGCCATAGAGGCCCGCCAATCCTGATTGGGCTAATCTGCTTTCGCACCAGCTGCGACCGGCCCGCTCGGCGATTGTGCGGACTGACGGCCGATCATATTGGCAAACGGTGTCGAGGTAACCCCGTGCAGGATGATTGACATGAAAACAGTCATAGAGATGCAGGCGAGAAACTCCTCCTCATTGGGGAATTCGAACTCGGCCATGATGATCAATGTAAACAGGATCGAAGCCAGACCGCGCGGGCCGAACCAGCCCAGAAACAGCTTCTCCCTGAAGACCAAGCCGGTGCCGGTCAATGACAGCCAAACGGGCACCATGCGGATAACGGTCAGGAACAGGGCCGCGATCAATACCGGCATGAAGCTGACATGCGCAAATGCGTCCGGCAGCATGGTCGCGCCAAAAACAAGGAATGCAGCCATGGTCAGCATCTGACCTGCCCCTTCCATGAACTCGGTAATGAAATGCAGGTCGTGCCGGTAGGTATTGCCGAAGGTGACACCGCCAACAAAAGCGGCAATGAAGCCATTGCCGCCGATCAACTCGGCGCCAAGATAGCAGGCGAAGGCAGAGGCAACGAATACCACGCCCTGCGCGCTTTCCAATGACCACCGGCGATCTTCGGCGATGCCGAGCCCGCGGGCAATGAGCCAACCAATGCTGACGCCCACCAACGGACCCAGTACAATTTCGATGACCGCTTTCATTGCCAGACCCTGCGTTGCAGTTTCCTGCATGCTGGCCGCCGCAAGCACGGCACCCAAAAGCACGAAGGGCAATACCAGGCCGTCATTCAGCCCGCTTTCCACATTGATTGATTGGCTCAGACGGACAGGCACTTTGGGATTTGAAACCACACCCTGGCTCAAAGCGGCGTCTGTCGGCGTGAGCACCGCAGTGGTCAACAGCGCCATGGCAAACCCGCCAGCAGGCGCAATCATCCAGACCATCAAGGTGCCGAGCAGCATGGTAAGCGGCACGCCGAAAACCAACATCTGCAATGGGATTTTGTAGTTT
>JABDPD010000471.1 GCA_013042895.1 Boseongicola sp.
TTCGGCACTTTTCTCAGACGCCTTCGATTGTGCGTCCTTGATGGCCGCAAGTATCAGATCTTCAACAACTTCTTTCTCATCCGGATTGAAAATCGACTGATCAATGTCCTGCGCGGTTAACTCGCCCTTGGCCGTGGCCGTAGCCTTAACTAATCCTGCACCACTTTCTCCTACAACGGTCATGCGGTTCAGCTCTTCCTGCATTTCCGTCATTTTCGTTTGCATGTCCTGCGCGGCTTTCATCATCTTGCCCATGTCGGCCAGACCGCCCAAACCTTTCAACATTCTTCTCTCCTACTCGTCGTCAAACGGATCCCATTCATCCTCGACCTCGGCAAGCGCCTCATGCGCGACCTCGCTCGATATTTCTTCCGGTGTTTTGATATGCCCAAGTTTTGCCTTGGGAAATGCCGCAAACACGGCGTCTACCAAAGGGTTCTCGCGGGCTTTATCTGCCAGCGCTTGCCGCTTGGCATCGCGGGTCTCAACAATTGTCGGCGCGCCGCCTTCGGTCACAACCGTAACTGCCCATCGGACGCCCGTCCAAGCCTGCAAACGGCTTCCTAACCGTTGCGCCAAATCGCTTGCAGCACTCGGCGATGGTTCAAACTCGATGCGTCCGGGTTGGTAACTGACCAACCGCACCCCGCCTTCGATCTCAACCAACAGTTTCACGTCGCGGTTTGTGCGGACCAGTTCGACAACGTTCTGAAAGGTCGGAAAACGCACCAAGGCCGTTTCAGGCGCAACAGCCAAAGCCGCCTGCGTTCCCGACGCCGAAACCCCGCCGCCAGACGACATAGCCGCTGCGCGATCGGCCACGGCGCTTGCCCCTTGCGAGCCGCCTGCCGATTTTCCGCCACCGCCTCCTGTTGGAGCAGGAGGCACAGGTGTGTCCTTCAGTCTTGCCACCAAATCGCCAGGCGTTGGCAACTCTGCGACATGCGTCATGCGGATGATGGCCATCTCGGCGGCCATCATCGCATTCGGTGAGGACACGACTTCTTCTAATGATTTCAATGACATTTGCCACATTCGCGCCAGTACCGGCATCGATAATCGGTCCGCCATGTCTCGCCCGCGAGAGCGTTCATCCGGACTTACCGTTGGATCATCTGCGGCCTCTGGCGTGATACGAATAACGCTGATCCAATGTGTGATCTCCGCCAGATCGCGCAAGACCGCCATCGGATCGGCGCCGTCGGCATACTGAGACGACAATTCTGTCAAAGCCCCAGCGGCATCACCCGCCATGACCAGATCGAACAAGTCCAACACTCGCCCTCGATCTGCCAGCCCAAGCATCGCACGGACCTGTTCTGCGGTCGTCTCACCAGCTCCGTGGCTGATCGCCTGATCCAGCAAAGACTGCGCATCACGCGCCGAACCTTCCGCCGCCCGCGTGATCAAAGCAAGAGCGTCGTCAGTGATCTGAGCGCCTTCCAACCCAGCTATTTTGCGCAACAGAGCGATCATCACTTCCGGCTCAATCCGGCGCAGATCAAACCGCTGGCACCGCGATAGAACAGTAACGGGCACCTTGCGAATTTCGGTTGTCGCAAAGATGAATTTTACATGTTCCGGTGGTTCTTCAAGCGTCTTCAATAACGCGTTGAATGCGCTGGTCGATAGCATATGAACTTCGTCGATGATGTAGATTTTGTACCGGGCGGAGGCCGCGCGATATGCAACGGAATCAATGATTTCCCGGATATCACCAACGCCTGTCCGGCTGGCTGCGTCCATCTCGAGCACGTCTACATGACGCCCCTCAGCGATCGCTACGCATTGCTCGCAAACCCCACATGGTTCGGTCGTCGGACCGCCGGTTCCGTCCGGCCCAACGCAGTTCATGCCTTTAGCGATGATCCGTGCCGTCGTCGTTTTGCCGGTGCCGCGAATACCCGTCATTATGAAGGCCTGCGCGATCCGATCCGCCTCGAACGCGTTCTTTAGCGTACGCACCATCGCGTCCTGACCGACAAGGTCTGCAAAGGTCTCGGGCCGGTATTTCCGGGCCAGAACTTGATAGCCGCTCTTGGTGGTCTCGCTCATTTACGCCCCAGTTTGACACCGCTCGGATTCTTACCCGTCGACGTTAAACTGCCGCGCCCTAGGCGTCCACCAACAAGCCGCGGATTACGAAGCCAGATAGCCCCAAATCTGATCTTTCAGATGCGCCCGTTGCTTTCGCAGGTCCGTCTCGGCTAACCCGTCCATGGGTTCAATATTAGTCTCAGCACGATGAATGGTACGATTGAGCTCGTGATAGCTGTCAAACAGGTTCGCGAAATGGGCGTCCGTTTGCTTCAATTCACTCATTTTCTCAACGTGCTCGGGGAATTCCTCGGCAAGTTCGTGCGGTGTATGCGACATGTGTTATGTCTCCCTTGTTGCTTTTGTCCAAGGATAGCGGCCCACAACAGTCGGCGCTTTGATACGGGTCAACTCTTGCCAGACTCTGCTGCGATGCCCTATATGAACCCTGCCACTTCGGGGTGGCATCCAGGTCCGCGGAAAGCTGTCATCGGCACCCCGACATAGTTCAAAGTAACACCCTTCGGTGTTTCTCATGCCCGGATCAGCGGACCGGCGGGCCATTTGATGAGGAGCCCGATGATATGAAATCCATTGAGCAATTGCGCCGTGATGCAAAAGCGTTACGTCGCGCCTATGAAGCCCTTGATCCACGCGCCTTGGCTCGGATCAACAACCACCCTCCACGAACGGACGACACCCCACTGAAGCATGCGGACTTTCTCCATGTGATCGCGCTTGAGAATAGCTTTCCAAGTTGGCCGCAGCTTGCCTGGGCTGCTGAAACCATCGGCCTTGATCGTGCAGCCCGCCAGCAGCGGTTGAAAATCGCCATTGCTCATGGACAAAACTGGGTGGTCGACCGACTGCTCTCTGAAACTCCTGACCTTGCGGACGGGCAGTTCGACCTCGAGGTCGCTTTGCTGCGGCGTTCGGCGGTTGCAGAGGCCTTGGCCGACGATCCTTCCCTTGCGACTCGCGAATTTGGAGTGCGTCGTCCGATCATAATTCTGGCGTTCTCAAAGTACTTCCAGACCCACCCGGAATTGACGGGCGACATGATCGCCATCGCAGAGTTGCTTTGTTCCCATGGCGCAGATGTGAACGACAGTTATTCCCATCTTGTCGGGAACGATCACCGTTTGCCCGCGCTCTATGGCGCGATTGGTCATGCCAACAACATGGCCCTAGGACGCTGGCTTTTGGAGAAAGGCGCGAACCCCAACGACAATGAATCGCTCTATCACGCCACCGAGCTAGAGCATCACGAGGGACTGAAGATGCTGTTGGAGTATGGCGCCGATCCCAAAGGGACCAACGCCGCTTTGCGTGCGATGGACTTCCAAGACGTCGAGGCTGTGAGAATGCTGCTCGAAGCAGGTGCTTTGGCGGATGAGTTCAATGACGCCAACGTCGGTGGCGAGCGCCCTTGGGTCGTGCCCGCTATGCATCAGGCCGCGCGACGCATGTGTGGTCGAGACATGATCGACGTTCTGCTGGACGGAGGCGCCGACCCACATCGCGCTTTTGAGGGTGTGACACCTTACGAGCACGCTCGAATATTCGGTAACGCCGAGCTTGCAGCGGCCTTAGAGTCGCGTGGTGCGGCAACACCCCTGAATGGTGTGGTACAACACTTGGCAAGCATTGCCGACGGAACAGAAACGAAGGGCGTCTTTCTCGACCCGGAAAAAATGCCCGAAGCCGCGCGCAATATCGTTCGGATGATCCTGCATCTTCCAGGCAAGCTTGAGCATGTCAAAAGGCTGGTGGCGGTGGGCGCGGAATTCGACCGCCCGGACGCTGAAGGGCTAACGCCTGTCCAAGTAGCTGGGTGGGAAGGTCTCCCTGAGGTCCTGTCGTACTTCTTATCGCTGAACCCGGACCTTGGCCATGTGAACGGCTATGGCGGCACGCTTTTGTCGACGATCATTCACGGTTCAGAGAACGCGCCGAACCGTGCGGAGCGCGAACATTTGGGGTGCCTTGAGCTTGCGTTACAAGAAGGCGTAGCATTGCCACGACGGGCAATTGAGTTGGCTGGCGATCCAAACGTGGCGGCCTTCCTTGCCGATTGGAGCGAGGCCCATCCGGGCCAGGTCGTGGAGACGGGTGTTGGTTAGCTACAGTGTCAGCGAATTGCGTTTAGGAAGGGGTTGGCTTGGTATCTCACCGATTCCAGGCCGGACCGCTGACTATAGCGTTGAATTCGCGTCTCTTTTAACGTGGGAACCGACGCTTGTCCTAACCATGACAACCATGCGCGAGATGATCCGCGTTGGTGCCGAGGATTTCGGCCCCGATCTTGAAGCGGCAGGTGTGATGTGGCGGCATCTGCCAATTGCAGACTTTGGCGCGCCCCAGGACGAGACTAATGCGCTTTGGCCCGAGGTTTCAAAAATCGCGCATAACGAACTCGACAATGGTGGCAGGGTCCTCGCCCATTGCTACGGAGGGTGCGGCCGCTCGGGTATGGCATTGATGCGTCTGATGGTCGAAGCCGGCGAGGAAGCAGAACCGGCCCTCGCCCGCTTGCGCGACGTACGCGCTTGTGCTGTTGAGGCCGAAGAACAACGCGCATGGGCCGCCATTCCGATGTTCGACCGCCTCGGATGGAGCCAATGAACGAACCATCCGACCGTCAGAGGTTGCTCCTGATTGCCCTCTTTGCGGCGTGGGTCATCGCTTTTGGATATGCCTTCTTCACCTTCGCAGAAACCGCCCCCTCAGGGGATGGCTTCACCCGCGGCATGAACCGCATCACGTCCTATCTCGGCTGGCAGGGCATCGCGGGAATGATCGCTATCGCCTTGGTTTCCATTGGTCGCGGCTGGCCCAAAGGAAGTGCCGTACGCCGCATGTCCGGTGTGCCGCTTTTGTTGGCTATCCTGCACGTGGCCGCAATTTTGGGCATCATCCTCTGGGCGCGCGCCTCGAATTAGTTGCCGCGCTTCGAGCGCTTTTGAGCCATTGCGCCTTTAACCATTTTGCCGAAACTCCTTTGCCGCGCCCGTGACTGCGCCAGTGTTTCGGAGTTGTGCAATTCCTCGGCCTTCAGCTTGCGCCACCGCTTTACGCGATCCGGATCCAAGTCGCCCATCTCCAAAGCCGCAGTTATTGCGCAGCCCGGTTCGGTCTCATGGGCGCAATCTGAGAACTTGCACCCTTCGGCTAAGTCTTCGATGTCTTCGAACACTGCGGCAATCCCGTCTGACACGTCCGTCAGAGCCAAAGATCGCATCCCCGGCGTGTCGATGATCCATCCCCCTGCCAGAGTACGCACCAATGCGCGCGATGTCGTCGTATGGCGACCCTTCGCATCGTCTTCCCGAATGCCCTGTGTTTCGGCTACGTCGCCAGTCAACGCATTGCGCAACGTCGTCTTCCCAACGCCTGAAGATCCCACAAGAGCAAGCGTTTCGCCGTTGCGGCACCAGGCATTCAGGCGCGCGACGTCGTCCGGATCCTTGGCATCAATCGCAATCGCCGTCAGCAATGGCGACAGCTTTTGCGCCTTTTTCACATAGCTTTCGGGATCATCGTCCAGATCAGCTTTGGTCAGGATCACCAAAGGCAAACAACCCGCGTCAGCAGCAATCACCAGATAGCGTTCCAGACGCGCCGGATTGAAGTCCGCGTTACACGAAGAAACGATCCCAAGTGTCGCGACATTTGCCGCCAGTAACTGAGGCCGTGCATCGTTCCCGGCTCCCCCGCGTTTCAGCAGGCTTTGCCGGTCAAGAACTGCGCTGACTTGACAGTCTTCTGCCAGAACCCAGTCCCCGGCAGCGAACTGCCCGGTGCTGTCCGAGGTATAAAGCGAGTGTTGCCCGTCCGTCGAAATCGCATCTACGCGGTCACGATGCACGGATGAAATTCGCATAGGTGTCGCGCCATCGGGTATTTCCTGACGCGAGAAAAACGCCGACCAACCGAGGTCAGCAAGTGTATAATTTGTCATTTGAGAGTGCCCTTACAAGCAACAGAAAGCCTCACGCCGCAAAGGCGCGCCAGTCCATCATCGGGCCGTTTCAGAACCTAAATGTCCTGGGCCCGGAGGCAGAATTGGGTATCCATAAATCCTCCGATCGCTTGTGTTAGGTGAGAGGCTGAACACGACCCAAGCGGGGCTCGTTGCGGCTGCTTCCTTCCGGATCTGACCGGGTTGGCGAGGCGCCTGCCCGCGCCAACCTCTCAATCCACGACTTAGTCGCGCTGCTCGGGATTCGCAAGTCCGGTTGCATATTCGAAGGATTTGGCGCGATGTGCTATTAGATTGGCGCGATCTGCGAGTGAGATAGGCAAATGAACCTTCTATCTGTTGAGGCAACAGAACAAAGGAGACATGGACATGGCCCACAACTACAAAACCGTTCTCGTGACAGGTGCTTCGTCCGGAATGGGCAGAGACGCGGCTTTCCGCCTTTTGAAGGAAGGCATGACAGTCTACGCCGTCGCTCGAAGCGTTGACAAAATGAAGGATCTTGAGGACGCCGGCGCCATCACCCTCAAGATGGACATAACTAACGAGGCCGATGTCGTCGCTGTGGTCGAGCGTCTCAAGACTGACGGCGGTCTGGATGTCTTGCTCAACAACGCGGGCTACGGACAGTATGGCTCAGTCGAAGAAACGCCCATCGACGATGCCCGTTACCAGTTTGACGTGAACCTTTTCGGTCTCGCGCGTTTGACCCAACTTGTCATTCCAATGATGCGCGAGAAGGGGGCTGGG
>JABDPD010000476.1 GCA_013042895.1 Boseongicola sp.
GTGCTACGGATGGTGTTCCCATTCCGGCATTGGTCTCGCAACTCCGGGCTATGATCGGCGAGAACGGTGACGCCGTGCATAAGGGTGCAACGTCGCAAGACGTTCTCGACAGCGCATTGGCCCTGACACTTCGCGCTTTCAACGTTTTGTTGCACGCACGCCTGACAGAATTGAGCGAAGCCATCGAGGACCTTTCCAGACGGTTCGGCAATCATTCTCTCATGGGGCGAACGCGTATGCAGGCCGCCCTGCCGATTACTGTATCGGACCGCCTGCGGACTTGGTCCCACCCCCTTCAGACGCATCTGAAGCGCCTGGATCAAATGCGCGGCCGCGTCGAACTCCTGCAATTGGGTGGCCCCGTTGGCAATGGAACTCCGCTCGCTCCGCATACAGCCGAAATCGCGATCGAGATGGCCACAGAGCTCAATCTTGGATCAGCCTCCGGATCTTGGCACGCGACACGCGACGCCTTGGCCGAATATGCCAATCTCTTGTCTCTTATCAGCGGGTCCGTCGGAAAGATGGGTCAGGACATTTGTCTGATGGCCCAACAGGGCGTGGATGAAATCGGCTTGTCCGGCGGGGGTGGGTCATCAGCCATGCCACACAAACAAAACCCTGTACTTGCTGAACTTCTTGTTACCTTGGCCCGTTTCAACGCGACACAGATCAGCGGTATGCACCATGCCTTGATACACGAACAGGAGCGTTCTGGAGCTGCTTGGATGCTTGAATGGATGATCTTGCCGGAAATGGCAAAGGCAACAGCAAGGAGCCTCAGTGCCGCATCTGTTCTTTGCGCTAAGATCAACCGCCTAGGTGCCGCGCCCCCTCAGTGAGAACAGTAATCGGTCTGAGACGAAACCAATCCGTTACCACTTGCAGTCCAAGCTCCGAATTACGTTTTTTGGCAGTGCTTTGGCATTGGCCTCATAAATTGGATTTCAGGAAAACCTGTCCGTACATCAATTTTCTGTCAGTTCGAAGGACTTCCGATCGGTTGATACCAGTCTCAGAAACCCTGCAGATCACGGTCATCTCGCCAGTCGGATGCTCAATTGAAAGAATTTTGCTATCGCCTTCGGGCAAAACGGCCAAAGTATTCCCGATTGCACCCGGTGTCGCGATCGATGTCGCCACGCTAACTGCTCCTAAAACACCAATCGCCTTGTGACACCTATGAGGTATGAATGTTCGCGTCGATATTGCCCCACCATTTCGTGGAAGGCTGAGAAGACTCAGCTTTGGTACCGATGCCTGGGACACGTCGCCAAGGTTCATCAATGGGCCAGCTTCCAGGCGAATGGCCTCCAGACGGTCCCGCAATTCGTGGTCTGCTTCCAGTTCGGCCGGAGACTCTTGACCACGTATACCTAGCTGTGCTGCCTCCATGACTACGACGGGCATGCCATTGTCGATGAGAGTCACGTCAATCCCTTGAATGGTATCGCGAACATGCCCCGTGGGAAATAATGCACCGCAGCTCGATCCAGCGGTTTCCTGAAACTCAATCGAGACCGGTGCTGCAACTCCGGGAACACCATCAATCCGCGCATTGCCTGCGTAAGAAAGGACACCGCGCGGAGTGGCTACACTGACCTTCGCACGCTGACCACTATTTAGCATGTTTACTGTGACCGGTGTCTTTTCTCCAGACACTGCAACGAGCCCCCTCTCAATCGCAAATGGGCCCACCCCCGCGAGGATATTACCACAGTTTTGCGTATCGCTTACCAATGCCTGATCCACAAAAACCTGCAGAAAAAGGTAATCCACTTCTGCCGGGTCCCCGGCCGACCGCGAAACGACCGCGACTTTCGAGGTAAGAGGATCTCCACCCCCAATCCCATCGATCTGACGCGGGTCGGGCGAACCCATCAAATTGAGCAAGACCGCATCGCGCGCTTCGGGATCAGCGGGCAAATCCCCTGCCAGGAAATACGCACCTTTAGAGGTTCCCCCGCGCATCCACATGCAGGGGATGCCGCTACTCATACTTCAAACCTTTCGCTTTCAAACGCGGGCGCATGTCGTACATATCAAGACCAAGCTCACCAGCCTCGAAACGTTCGCGCTTTGCGGCTTCCGCGTCCATACGTGCCTGTGCCTGTGCCATCACCGTTTTCGCGTCCTGTCGCGGGACCACGCAAACACCGTCGTCATCTGCAACAATGATGTCACCCGCATTCACAAGCGCGCCAGCACAGACAATCGGCACATTGACCGAACCGATGGTCTCCTTCACTGCCCCTTGCGCTGAGATCGACGTGGACCAAACCGCAAAACCCATAGCTCGAAGATCGCGCGTGTCTCGAACGCCAGAATCAAGCACTGCCGCACGGCATCCGCGCGCCATAGCCGAAGTTGCAAGCAGATCCCCAAAATACCCCATGTCACAAGGCGACGTCGGAGCCAGCACCAGAATATCGCCGTCGCGAAGCTGCTCGATGGCAACATGTATCATCCAGTTATCACCGGGTGGCGCCGATATCGTAACAGCCGACCCCGCGATGGAGAAATTCTGTTGAATAGGACGCATCCCAGCAGACATCAGCCCCTTGCGGCCCTGCGCTTCATGTACAGTTGCAACGCCTGCCTCGCCCAAGCAGCGGATCAGCTCAGGATTGGCCCGTTGGATATTTTGAACGACTACGCCCATGTCAAAGCTCGTCCACGGTGCGCGGAAAGACCGATTGGAAACCCTCTGCGTATTCTGCCGCGCGCCCCCCTGCCTGACCGCCCGAGTTCCGTCGAAAATGGTTCGCGCGGTTTTGCGCAACCCGGGTGTAGTAATCCCAAAGATGCTGCTGCCCTTCCATGCATTCGATTGCAGCGCGCTTTTTGTCCCAAACCGACGTAATGTCGAGAAAGGTATCAGGCTTCCAACCCATCTGTTCAGTCTGGTGTGGCTCGAAAAGGTAGAGCTGCGGCGCCCCAAGCACCTTTTGACCCGGTTTGTGGCCCCACGCTTGCGCGATCATTCGCACTTCAAGGCTAAGCTTCATCGTGTACATGTGATCGGTGTTGTATGGGTCGTATTGCGAGTGCGAGAGCATGAAATTCGGTTGCACATCCCGGATCACGTCAACGACACGAAACTTCTGCTCCTCCGACAGCTCCAGCGGATAGTCACCGCAATCCAGAAATTGAATATCGTGCACCTCAAGCGCCCTTGCCGCAGCTTCCGCTTCGGCCTTTCGCTCAGATTTCACCTTCTCCAGAGACATGCCTGACTGCTTCCAGAGCTTAGCGCTCTCGCCCCGCTCGCCGTAAGACAAACAAAGTACAGTAACGTTGTAGCCAAGCTCCTGATGCAAGGCGATAGCACCACCGCACCGCCAAACGAAATCCGCTGAATGTGCCGAGATCACAAGAGCAGTTTTGGTATTGCTCATGACGACGTCCTACTCTGCCGCGCTGGCGCTTGGTGCGGTTGTCCTAGCCACCGCCTTAAATGCAGTAACAACTTTGTCGAGAGCCGCGCTGTCCGGATCTTTTACGGCGGCAAGACGTGCTTGAAGAACCGCGTCCGCCAACTGCTCACACGACAGGCTACCGAACAAACAAGGCTCAAGTATCTCACTTTCGATCAGCGACCAGTTTCGGATTCCGCGCTTGTAGGTCGAGCCGTACCCACGTACGAGACGCGCCGTCTCAACGATCTCAATGGTCGCCTCGGGCACTTTCTCCAGTGCCGCCTCAACATACCGAAGCCAGAGCGCAAGCCACTCAATTTCTTCATGATGTCTGAGGCTCTTGGGACGCCAGCGCTTGGCATATGCGAGGGCTTTCAGTCTGATGAACCCGGAAAACCGAGTTGTCTTGACCTTCATCGGGAGAGAGATGCTGCTCCAACCGCGCCGCTCGGCCAGGGAAACCAACGGTTTACCCAGTGACTTCGGCAGCAGTCCAAAGATCTCCTCGGGTCCGGGCTTCATAAATTCCTTAACGTCGACAATTTCACCCAGCCGTGCCTTCGCTTCGCCCCGAACCCGAGACAATCGGGCCTGCCGAAGTTTCAATTCAGCGACCCGGTGCGTGTCTTCATAGCTCATGCGCAACGCCAAAAGACGCGCCAAGGCAGCAAGCATTTTAGGAGTGGCGTTGTTGTGCGCAGAAATACGCCTCAGATGCTCAAGATACTCAGACGCGTATACTGCATTCTGATAATC
>JABDPD010000478.1 GCA_013042895.1 Boseongicola sp.
CCTCGGAGCAGACCCAAATTCAACACGTGAAACCCTCGTTGAAGACGCCCTATCGGACGACGACTGGAACTTCCTGAAATCGCTTCCGCCCATTCTCGCCCAGTCCGACAAAGTCACGGACACAAACCTAGGCGACCTGCTTGCCGGTCTGCCACCGCAAGCTACCTATCGCGCGCTCGTAACGTTGGAAGGAAAGCTCCTAACGGGCGCAAAAACGGCCGCCCCTTTCTCAGCCAAAACCGCCTCGCTCCCCACAAAAGCCTTCAGAGAAGGCCCATTCGCCCCTCACGCTCTGCAATTTCAGTCCATCATGGAGGCCCTTGAGGCCAATCGCTCAGCTCGGGTCACCTTTGAGGCCGCCGAAAAGACCTATGCGCTCCACGCTTTCGCCGCTGACCTTATTCCCGCCTATAACACGGAGAAGAACGTACGCGGCGTACTCGATTTCGACGACCTCATCGCCAAAGCGCGAGATCTTCTCGCCGATCAGGGTCTCGCCTGGGTGCTCTACCGACTGGACGGCGGCATTGATCACATTCTCGTTGACGAAGCCCAAGACACCAGCCCCACTCAATGGCAAGTCATCAAAGCCCTTTCGGCCGAGATAACCGCCGGAGAAGGTGCACACACAGACCGCCCCCGAACGATATTCGCTGTCGGCGACAAGAAGCAGTCAATCTATAGCTTTCAAGGCGCTGACGCGCGTCGCTTTGACACAACTGCTGATGAGTTCGCTAAAAAGCTTGAAGGCGGCGCTACACTCGCCCGAGAGCAACTCGTTCACTCGTTCCGCTCATCCCCCGCCATCCTGCGTGCAGTCGACATGACGTTAGCCGGCGCAGAGGGCGGCCTTGGCGGCGAGATTGAGCACAAAGCTTTCAACGAAGACCTGCCCGGTCGCGTTGACTTGTGGGATCTCGAACCTCAACCGGACTCACCTGAAGATATCGACTGGCACAATCCTGTAGACCGACTCTCTTCGGATTCACCCACCGTTAAACTTGCAGAGAGGATCGCTGAAAAAATCTCGGAGATCACGTATGAAGCCTCTATTCCTGATGAAAATGGCGATTCTCGCCCTGCAAATGCGGGCGATATCCTAATTCTAGTTCAGGGTCGCGGCGCGCTGTTCGACAATATCATTTCAGCCTGCAAGAACGCGAACCTACCAATTGCCGGAGCTGACCGCCTCAAAGTCACGGCTGAACTTGCCGTCCGAGATTTGCTCTCGCTTCTGTCCTTTCTGGCGTTGCCTGAAGACGATCTGGCCCTCGCAACAGCACTCCGGTCGCCTTTGTTCGGCTGGAGTGAGCAGAAACTCTTTTCGCTCGCGCATTCGCGAAAGGGCTACCTCTGGCAGGCTTTACGTGAAGAAAAGAGCCTGTACCCAGACGATTTCACCAAACTCGATCAATTGCGTAAAGACGCCGACTTTCAACGGCCGTTCGAACTTCTTGAGACGATCCTCACGCGCTTTGGCGGTCGCAAAGTACTGATGTCGCGCCTTGGCCCAGAAGCGGAGGACGGTATCAATGAGCTTCTCAATCAAGCCCTTATCTACGAACAACAAGCGGTCCCAAGCCTTACTGGCTTTCTCACCCGTGCAAATGCAAACGACGTTGAGGTAAAGCGCCAATCCGATACGTCTGCCGGGCTGATCCGCGTCATGACCGTTCACGGCGCTAAAGGTCTCGAAGCGCCGATCGTCTTTTTGCCCGACACCATGCGCGACGACCGATCCGCTCGCGGCACATTCATAACAGACAGCGCGGATATGCCGCTTTGGAATGTATCCAAGGACCTCGCGCCCCCTACAATCTCGGCGGCGAAGCAATTGCGCGACGATGCAGATGCCGAGGAACGCCAACGACTGCTTTACGTGGCAATGACCCGTGCTAAAAACTGGCTCATTCTTGGCGGCGTCGAAAAGAAGCGAGGCGAGGGCGACTCGCGCTGGCATCAAACAGTTGCAGACGGTCTGTCAGCGGCCGGTGCCGTACGCTTGAATGACGGCGATACCGAAATTCTAAGACTCGAGCACGGTCGTTGGCCTCCCCAAAAACTTCATAAAAACCCTTTATTAGAGACTGAATCAGTGCTCATCCCTGAGTTTCTGAATGCCACCGCCAAAACCCCTGCGCCTGCTCCGAAGTTCGTCAACCCCAGCGCCCTCGGCGGCGCAAAAGCACTCGGCGGCGAAGGAGATGACATCAATCTCGATGCCGCCATGCAGCGCGGAACTGACATTCACCTTTTATTGGAATCGCTTCCTGACATCCCTCAGGCTAACTGGGAAGGTGCAGCCCGCCGACTTCTCCCGCACGCTCTACAGCCAGAGGCGCTTTTGCTAGAGGCAAGCAAGGCTCTCGCCGCTTTCCCTGAGGTGTTTGCTGCGAATTCTCTCTGCGAGGTTGACGTCACCGCATATCTTCCAACTCTCGATAAAGCGCTCTCCGGAACGATCGACCGCCTCATTGTTGGGAGCGATCACGTTATTGTCGTCGACTTTAAGACAAACCAGATCGTTCCAGAAACGCCGGGAGACACACCTGAGGGTATCTTGCGACAAATGGCTGCCTATCTCGAGGCCATTGAGCAGATCTATCCAAACCACCGTATCGACCTCGCAATATTGTGGACGGCAGGACCCTCACTCATGCAGCTCCCACACGGTATCGTGAGGCCAACTCTTGCTGGTGCCACTACATCTTGACGTCTGACACTAGGCTACTTACGTTCGCCTCCTCACACGCTGCCAAGGAGAAAGACATGGCTACTATCGCCGTCACAGACGACACGTTCGACGCCGAGGTCCGCCAGTCGGACGTCCCGGTTGTCGTAGATTTCTGGGCCGAATGGTGCGGCCCGTGCAAAATGATCGGCCCAGCTCTTGAAGAGCTTGCAGACGAATACGGCGACAACGTCAAAATCGCCAAAGTTAACGTCGACGAAAACCCGAACTCTCCAGCCCAGCTTGGGGTTCGCGGCATCCCGGCGCTTTTCCTGTTCAAGAACGGGGAAGTTGTGTCGAACAAAACCGGCGCCGCCCCAAAAGCTGCCCTAAAAGGCTGGATCGACGAGTCGATCTGAACCCCTTTTAAAACCTAACGAAGCAGGCCGCTCCACTTTGGCGGCCTTTTTCATGCCCAAGGCTGACTATTGGCCCAAAAAAACATCCACGGGGCTTGGGGCCTGCGCGCCCAAAACCTTGCAGTCTCCGAATGGGACAATCATATGTCAGCCAAGCCCAAGTAGCAGGAGACCTTTCATGGCCGACGACCAATTTCCCGGCTGGCACGGCACAACCATCATCGGCGTCCGAAAAGGCAGCGAAGTCGTCATTGCAGGCGACGGCCAGGTCAGTCTCGGCCCAACCGTCATCAAAGGCACTGCCACGAAGGTCCGCAAACTAAGCCCCGGCGGATACGACATCATTGCGGGTTTTGCGGGTTCCACCGCTGACGCCTTCACACTGCTAGAACGCCTTGAGGCCAAGCTTGAAGCCACCCCCGGACAACTTCAGCGCGCTGCCGTTGAACTCGCCAAAGACTGGCGCACCGACAAGTACCTCCAGAAACTCGAAGCTATGCTCATCGTCACCGACGGCACCGAACTTTACGTCGTCACCGGGGCAGGGGACGTGCTGGAGCCCGAACACGACGTCACGGCCATTGGATCGGGTGGAAACTTCGCCCTCGCCGCCGGTCGCGCCCTCATGGACACAGATCTTGATGCCGAAACCATCGCGCGCAAAGCCATGGCCATCGCCTCTGACATCTGTGTTTACACCAACGGCAACCTTACCGTGGAAAGCCTGCCTAAATGACTGACCTGACCCCTCGCGAGATCGTCTCCGAACTCGACCGCTTCATTATCGGCCAGTCCGATGCCAAACGCGCCGTTGCCGTCGCCCTACGAAACCGCTGGCGCCGCAAGCAGCTTTCTGATGACTTGCGCGAAGAGGTTTACCCCAAAAACATCCTGATGATCGGCCCCACCGGCGTCGGCAAAACCGAAATCTCGCGCCGCCTCGCCAAGCTGGCCAAGGCGCCCTTCCTAAAAGTCGAAGCCACCAAATTCACCGAGGTCGGCTACGTCGGCCGAGACGTCGAACAAATCATCCGTGACCTCGTGGAATCCGCCATCACCATGACCCGCGAGTTGATGCGCGACGAGGTCAAAGCCAACGCCCATCAAGCCGCCGAAGACCGCGTCATCGCCGCCATCGCTGGCGAAAACGCCCGCGAACAAACCCTCCAGA
>JABDPD010000488.1 GCA_013042895.1 Boseongicola sp.
TTGCAGGCGTCCTGGTCTACGGCGGCAATCAGATCATCGACGGCGACAAAACCGTGGGCGAGTTCATGTCTTTCTTTACCGCCATGGGCCTCATCTTCGAGCCTTTGCGTCGCGTTGCCAACGTTTCCGGCGCATGGCAAGCCGCCCGCGCCAGCCTTGAACGTATTCAGGACGTATTTGACGCCAAACCAACCATCACATCCCCCACAACACCGAAGCCCGCAATCCTTGCCCCTGAAAACGCCGACATCTTCCTTAACAACGTCGTGGTGCGCTATGGCGATGAACCCGCGCTCGCTGGGGCCACCTTCACCGCCAAAGCAGGACAGACCACAGCTCTGGTTGGAGCCTCAGGAGCCGGTAAGTCTACCGTTTTTAACGTCCTCACCCGCCTCGTCGATCCAAGCGACGGAACCATCACCATCCACGACACGAAAAGCACCGAGCTGTCCATCACCGACTTGCGCGCGCTCTATTCGGTCGTCACACAAGACGCTCCAATGTTCGACGAAAGCTTGCGCGACAACATCGTTCTGAACACGAAGGACGTTACCGATGAATCGCTTGCTGGTGCGATTGAAGCAGCGCATCTGACAGAGGTCGTGTCGGCCCTGCCAAACGGCCTAGAAAGTCCCGCCGGCCCTCGCGGATCTGCCCTTTCAGGCGGCCAGCGCCAACGCGTAGCCATAGCCCGTGCCCTTTTGCGCGACGCACCCGTGCTTCTCCTTGATGAGGCAACCTCCGCACTCGACGCTCAATCCGAAGTTCGCGTTCAAGCCGCACTCGACGACCTTGCCAAAGACCGGACGACGCTGGTGATCGCGCACCGGCTCTCTACAATCCGCAATGCCGACAAAATTGTAGTCATGGACCAAGGCCGAGTTGTCGACGAAGGCCGCCACGAAGAGCTCCTGGAGCGCGGCGGCGTCTATGCCAGCCTCTATGCTCTGCAATTCGCAAACAGCTAGCGCTTCGCCTTATATCCAGGCACAAGATCTTCTGGCCGCGCGCCCGCGAAAAATCGCGCCAGCGTCCACAGATTCCGCGCAACCCGCCGAGCCCACCCTTCCGCCAGATACCGTGCCGCTGAGGTCTGCGCCTCCGCATCCATCATGAAGATCCGCCCCCTAAGCGCTCGCGCCAAAACCACGTCCTCCATCAATGGCACATCGGGCACGCCTCCTACGCTGTCCAATGCGGTCTTAGGTACCAATAGGCCCTGATCCCCGTAAGGAAGCCCGAACAACCGCGACCGCATATTCGCTCCAAACGCCACCAACTTCGCCGCGGTGCCGCTGGCACGAAACGCCAGTTGGAAATACCCTGCCGCATCTGTTCGCTCCGCCATGTGCCGAACAACAGCCTCAACCCAATGAGGCCCAAGATGCGTATCTGCATGTAAGATCAAAACCCATCGACCTCGCGCCGCAGATACTCCGCGTCTGATTTGCCCCCCACGCCCTGCAGGCCCCTCCGCGATCTCGGCACCAAGCGCGCGCGCCACTTCAAGTGTTGCATCGTCCGATCCACCGTCCGAGACTATCAATTCACCGATAACCCCTTCCGTTACCCCCGCCATCAACGCCTCCGCTGTCGCCGGCAATTCAGCGGCGGCATTCAACGTCGGGATAACAACGGAAATTGGTGCGCGCATGGGGTGAAGTCCTGAGGTCGTCGCTCTATATACACGTCAAAGCACCGGGAGAAACCAGCATGGACGGCCGTACAGTTTTGAAGATCACCGGTAGCGACCGGGAAGACTTCCTGCAAAACCTGATCACCAATGACGTGAGCCGCCTGAAAGACGGCATGGTTTGGACCGCGTTGTTGACCCCCCAAGGCAAATACCTCGCCGACTTCTTTCTGATACCGGCGGAAGACGCCATCCTTATCGATATCGCAACTCCCCTCGCTCAAAGCCTCGCACAGAGGCTCGCCATGTATAAGCTACGCGCCGACGTCGAAATCGCCTCAACCGAGATAACCCCTTCGCGCGGTCCCGGGGCCCCCTCTGACGGCGCCTTCCCCGATCCCCGACATACCGACCTCGGCTGGCGCGCCTACGACGGCCGCCCTGACGAAGTAGCAGAGTGGGACGCAATCCGCGTCGAGCACATGATCCCCGAAACGGGCATCGAGCTAATCCCAAACGAAAGCTACCCTCTCGAAATTGCCTTCGAGCGGCTCAACGGTGTCGATTTCAAAAAAGGCTGCTACGTCGGGCAAGAGGTCACTGCACGGATGAAGCACAAAACGGAATTGAAGAAAGGTCTCGCCCAAGTTGCAATCGACGGTGAGGCACCTCTCGGCACCGAAATCACCACAATTGACGGCAAACCTGCCGGAGTGCTTTTCACGCAAGCAAACGGCAAAGCCCTCGCCTACCTTCGCTTTGACCGGGCAACTGACACGATGATCGCAGGGGATGCGACCTTAGCCCGCCTCCACTAATCTTCTTTCTGGTAAAGTATTCTCGCCGAATGCAAAAAGCCGCCCGTTAAGGCGGCCTTCTTTAGATCTCTCATCACACTCAGGGCGTGGCCCACGGATCAAGCCCGTTCGGAATACTCCATGGACTCGGTATTAACGATGATGTTCTCGTCCTGCCCGACAAAAGGGGGCACCATGACCTTCACCCCATTGTCCAAAACGGCGGGTTTAAACGAGTTCGCAGCAGTTTGTCCTTTTACCACTGGCTCTGTTTCAACCACCTTGCAGGTGACTTTCTGAGGCAGCGACGCACTCAACGCTTCACTTTCGTAATATTCGATTTGAATGGTCATCCCATCCTGCAAAAACGGACGCCGCTCACCAAGAATATCTGCAGGGAGCTCGATCTGCTCGAAAGTCTCGGAATCCATAAACACCAGCATCCCGTCGCTCTCATAGAGAAACTGTTGGTCTTTCTGTTCAAGACGAACCTTCTCGACCTTGTCTGCCGACCGAAACCGTTCGTTCAGCTTCGAGCCATTGCGCAGGTTCTTCAATTCGACCTGAGCAAAGGCGCCACCCTTTCCGGGCTTCACGTGGTCGGTTTTCACCGCAACCCACAAACCGCCGTTATGTTCAAGGACATTTCCGACTCGAATCTCGTTTCCATTGATTTTGGGCATGCAATTCAACCAAGCGTTAAAGTTGATAAAAAGTTCACGGACGCTATAATATAGGCATAAGACGCTGACAAGGCGGCGATAAAACTGGGAGCAAGGCATCGAGCTATGCGTCAAGCGCATAGAAGGCATTCCTAAATAGCAACCCACATGTGGTCTGGAAAAGGCCATAAGGGACGTCACGCCGAAAAATGCAAGAGCAATAACAAAAGGAAAACGAATGGCTGATTTTGTGGACGGCACCGCATTCAACCACGAGCAAGGAAACCGCGCGCGAAAGCTCTTCGCTGCTGTGGTCTTGGCCGCTTTGGACGATGCAATTGCTGACGACAAGAAATATGGCAACGGTCCGGAACAGATCGCACGCTGGGCACGCTCGCGCGATGGCCGCGAAGTTCTGTCCTGCGCTGGCATCGACCCTAACGAGCGCGTCGTGAAGGGCCTGATGGAGTTCGTCTCGAAGGGCGTGCGCACATCCGTGGCGCTCAGCCGTGAAGAAAGCGAACGCCGCAACGCTGCCGAACAGGCCAAAGCCGCCTGATCAAAAGCAATATCGCGACAGAAAAACGCGTCCTCTGACCGAG
This sequence comes from Boseongicola sp., assembly GCA_013042895.1. GTDB lineage: Bacteria > Pseudomonadota > Alphaproteobacteria > Rhodobacterales > Rhodobacteraceae > Boseongicola. The sequence continues at coordinate 3,695 of JABDPD010000488.1, forward strand.
GGCGCGTTTTCTTTTGGACAAACGGCATTTTCAGCGCGCTGGCCCTTTCCCAAACATAAAGCCACACTCTATGGTCTCTCAACTGAAGGAGACAAATGACATGTCCGACGCCAAACTCCCCTTTGACACCCAGTATCTCGACCGCCTCGCAGATGTGGCCATCGGAACTGGCCTGAACCTGCAGCCCGGCCAACAGCTCGTGCTGACAGGCTCCGCCGAAACACTCCCGTTAGTGCGCCGTATCGCAACGGCCGCATACAAAGCCGGCGCCAGCCTGGTCACGCCGATCCTGTCGGATGAAGAGATCACCCGCGCCCGCTACCTGCACGGCCACGACGAGAGCTTTGATACTGCGCCTTCATGGCTATTCGCCGGCATGGGTCAAGCCTACGAGGCCAACGCCGCGCGCCTCCACGTCTCCTCAGAGAACCCGATGGCGCTCTCCGATATGGACCCAGCTAAAGTGGGCCGCGCATCCAAAGCAAATGCGATCCCCTACAAACCAGCACTCGAGCATATTTCCAGC
>JABDPD010000489.1 GCA_013042895.1 Boseongicola sp.
CCACTATCGCGATGAAAACCAACCCATAGATCGCGCCCACCAGATAGTGAAATGCCCAGCCAATGCGCGCCTCCCCCGGCAATTCATCCACATCGCCAATCGAGTCGTGAAACACCCGGCCCCGGCTCGCCTCGACAACCCAGCGTCCGACAGCGCCCCAGTTCGGTCGCGGCACACCGGCCAAACGCTCAAGCACCAGCGCCCAGACATCCATAAGAACCGTCCCCGCGATCCCCATCAGCACACCGATCCCCAACATGTCCGCGCTCCCCTGTTCGACACGCCTTTCTGGCACGCGAATGATCGGGCGGCAATCGCTAGCAATCCTTCGCCAAGCGCGACACAACATACCTTGAACTGTGAGCGGGAATCTGGATGATCCGAGGCGTCTGTTGTCAGCATAGGCGGCAGGCCACAGCCGCCGCATCCCGCGGGCGGCCTCTACAAGACGGAGACCTCACGCATGGCCACTGGCACCGTGAAATGGTTTAACACCACCAAAGGCTACGGCTTCATCGCACCCGATGAAGGCGGCAAAGACGTATTTGTTCACATCAGCGCGGTTGAACGCTCAGGCCTCACCGGCCTCGCGGATGACCAAAAGGTAAGCTACGAGCTTGTCGCGGGCCGGGACGGCCGCGAAAACGCTGAAGAAATTTCATTACTCTGAGTTTGGCTTTGAGGCGTCCGGGGAGTTACCTCCGGGCGCCTTCACCTTTGGACGCGCGCCCATGATCTCCAGACCATCGCGCAACCCTTCATTATAGGCCCAGTTCTCGGCCAGCGACTTGCCCCCGGACACCACGTCCTCTGGCTCCCCGTTTTCCAGCCGCGCGATCCCGTCCGCCTCAAGCTGCGCCATCAGATCTCGGTACATCCCAGTTTTCTCAGCAATCTTCATTTGCATCCAGGTCTCCAAGATCCGGTTTATCCGCCCCTGATATCCCGGCCCCATCGCGCGGAACATCTTCACCACCGCCTCGTCCAGATAGAGCGACACCTTCTGCTTTTTCGCCACCGTCTCCATGTCCAGCTCAAGCGTCAGCCATGCGTCCGGTACCTCGCGTTTGGCCTCTTCAAGAAAGTCGTTGTTTTCGTGACTGGCGTAATACAGCAGTTGATGAAAACGCGCTTCGGCCATTCGGCGGGTTTTGGTTCCGGTGCGTTTGGAGGTCCAGATGACAGGCGGGGACATGGCATTCACTCTCGCAGTTTATGTCGATGCGGGATCATTGCACGGCCACATTAACCCCTCAAAAACACTGCGAACGGTCGCACTGACGGAAAACCGACGTGATACCGACGCGATACCGACACCGCCCTTCCAACTGGCCGGTTTGCCGTCTAGGAAGGGGTCAGATGCTGGCAGATTTCAACATATACGACGCAATCGGAATCGTGGGTTCTCTCTTTATTGCAGGAGCTTACATGGCAATCTCAATGCAGTGGATGAAGGCCGAAACTCCGCGCTTCCAACTCCTCAATCTGATCGGTGCTGTGTTGATCCTCTGGTCGCTTTGGCATCGCCCCAACGCTGGTGCCATCCTCATCGAAATCCTTTGGATTGGCATAGCCGTGACCGCGCTTTACGCGCACTGGCGCAGAAAATAGCGGCCTCACGCGCCTTCACGACCACTTCATCGCCCTCGCCTACCCCCTGAACGGGCCATAGCTCATTTCTTAAGAAAGGAGCACTACAATGCCAGACCAACCGAAACCTGAAAACCAACCGCCCACCCCTAGCAAGGACGCAGTCCCTGTGGGCAAGGATGTCACATTCGATGACTGGGCCATGATCTGAGGCTTTCCCCGAATCGGATCCCATGCCTATCGTGGTCGTCGAGCAGATAAAAACGTCGCAACAAATTGCGGGCTAAGTCATTGATTAAAAGTATATTACCGTTCGCCTTGGCGGCGTTTACCGTTATCCTTGCCGCCTTCTTGGGGGCCTCTCAAAGCCTTGGGGCACATCCCATCTGGGCCACCAAAATCGCTTTGATCGGCGCCCCCGTCGGCGCGGTTCTCGCGGTGATTTTGCGCTTTGCAACCCGTTACCAATGGGCCTCCGCCTTTGCGGCCTTGGTCCTCACAGGTCTCGCGCTGGCCATGGCGACCATGGGCAAAACCCGCTTCGCGGCCTCTTACGCCGAAGACGTTCAAGCCGGTCAGCTTTGGTATTTCGGCTGGATCGCCGTCGCCCTTTTTGCCACGACCACTTTGGCGCTCTTGCTTCCAAAGCGGCGTTAGGGTTTTTCCGTCAACTCAAATCCCGTCTTCAACCCTTTGATGTAAAAACGCTTCTCCGGCGCCGTCCGCGCCCGTACCCGATCCAGAACCCAGGCCTCCGCCTTGGTATCCACATGGGCCGCACACATCGACCAGCGGCTTTCCACCCCTGGCGCTCCGCCCATATCAGGCGTCAACAAAAGCCCCAAAGGCGGCGCGCCAGACAATTCCGCCCCCGTCTCCGCCGCCAGATGCAACCGCCGCACAGCCGTCAATCCCGGCGGCCCCGGCAAGTCCGCCACGATCAAAGGAATAATCCCGGCCCTGAGCGCCTCTTCGGTGCACCACAGCAAATCCTCAGGCCGCTTCGGCGTCGCCATAATGATCCGCCCCGGATCGATAAACCGCATAAACCCTTCCGGATTGAGCCGCCCCGGCGCCCATGATGGCCTGATCCAAAGGATGTTACCCACCATCGCCTGAGCCACCGCAAACGCCAGCGTACGCCGCGCGTTCCCGCAAATCTCATGCGCCCGCGCCCGCTCAAACGTCACATCCTCCAGCACCGTCACACAAGGCGCTTTCGGGCGACGATGGCTCTGACGAGTCAAAAGATGTGAAGCAGCAGCGGACATGAGTCACTGATATCATGTTCTCTTTTTGTTCTCAATCCCAGACGTCGCCTTGCCAATCCCGTTTCAAACGCTATCCCTTTCTCCAACACGAAGGAGACTTCCCCCATGAACCGCATCCAACTCGGCCGCACCGGCATCGAGGTCAGCGACTATTGCCTCGGCACCATGACCTTTGGCACGCAAACGCCCGAATCTGACGCCCACACCCAGATCGACATGGCCCTCGACGCCGGGATCGACTTTCTCGACACCGCTGAGATGTACCCCGTCAATCCAGTCCTCGCCGAAACCGTCGGCGTCACCGAGACGATCATCGGCAATTGGGTCGCCAAGTCCGGCAAACGCGATCAGATGGTGATCGCCACCAAACACTCCGGCGAAAACGGCCGTTTCGTGCGCCCTGGTCAAGACATCTCGGCCGCCACCGTGCGCGAAACCCTCGATGCGTCTCTGAAGCGCCTGCAAACCGACTACGTCGATCTCTACCAGTTCCACTGGCCAAACCGCGGCTCGTTCATGTTCCGCCAGAACTGGGACTTCGACCCAAGGAAACAACCCGAGCAATCCGCAATCCTCGACAACATGGCCGAGACCATGGAGGTCCTGAAAGACCTTGTGAAAGAAGGCAAAATGCGCGCCTTTGGTCTCTCAAACGACAGCGCATGGGGCACGATGGGTTGGTTGAATGCCGCCGCCAAAATCGACGGCCCCCGCGTCGCTACAATGCAAAACGAATACTCGCTTCTTTGCCGCCTCTATGACACCGATATGGCCGAGCTTTCCCACCAGGAAGACGTCACACTGCTCGCCTTCTCGCCCCTCGCCTGCGGTTTCCTTACCGGCAAATACCGCAG
>JABDPD010000007.1 GCA_013042895.1 Boseongicola sp.
TCGGTACCGCTCCCGATAGGATCGGCAAAAACGAACTTTGGCCACCTCGAACCAGCAGCCGGTTTGGTCGGGCTTTTGAAGGCGCAGCTTTCGCTGGAAAACAATCAACTCCCGGCCACTCTTCACGCTGACGAACTAAATCCTACAATCCCCTTTGACGATCTCGGGCTTACAGTCGCTCGAGAAACCATTTCCCTGCCAGAGCGATCCGAACCCTGGTTGGCCGCAATCAATTCCTTTGGATTCGGTGGCGCCAATGCGCATGCCGTTCTCAGCCAAGCGGAACTCAGCACCCCCAAGACTATCGAATTCCCCAAAGCACTTCTCCTGACCGCAGCAAGTGAACGTGCCCTTAAAGCGCAGGCGAGTGAATGGATAAAACGTACCGAAACCGAAGTTGATGGCCTGGCCCAGGCTGCCACGGACACCAATCACCGGCTCATGCGCCACAAGAAACGCCTCGCTGTTGCTGCCGGTTCGCCGGAAAAGCTCAATGCGTCCCTATTAGATTGGCACAACGGCGAGAAATCGCCCATGGCCGCAGAAGGGATCGTACGAACAGAAAACGCCAAAGTTGGCTTTGTCTTTTCTGGCAATGGATCGCAGTGGGTTGGAATGGGGCGCTATATGCTCCTGCGCGATCCTAAATTCCGGGAAAGCTTCACGAAGTCCAACGAGGTCGCACTAGAGCTAGGAAGGGCTTCCCTCCTTGAGGAAATCATGTCCGCTGATCTCGGGGAAAACCTCGAGCGCGCGCCGATCGCGCAGCCACTTCTCTTAGCCATCCAGATTGCCACCGTCGACGCTCTTAAAGCATATTCCGTCAGGCCGGACGCCGTCCTGGGCCATTCTGCCGGTGAAGTTGCGGCCGCCTATGCCTGTGGCGCAATTAAACGCGAAGACGCGTTCCGAATAATCCTTGCGCGCTCCCATACACTTGATCGGCTCTACAGCGAAGGAACGATGGCCGCCCTTTCCTGTGACGTTTCCCAGGCACAGGACATAATTGCTTCATCGAACCTCGATGTGGATATCGCAGCCGAAAACTCCCAGACGAGCATCACAGTTTCCGGGCCCACGGAAGACATCGCACAGCTCATCATGCTTTGTCGAAAGAAACGGATCGCAGGCCGTAAACTCGCGATTGAGTACGCATATCATTCTCGCCAAACCGAACGGCTGAAGACTGAGCTAATCAATGAACTTGACGGCATCTATGGCGCCAGATCTGATGTCCCGTTTTTTTCGGGATGTATCGGCGACTTGGTGCCCGGTGACATGCTGGATAGCGAATACTGGTGGCGCAATGCCCGTGACACTGTCCAATTCCGATCAGGCATAGAGGCTATGGCGAAAGCTGGCGTCTCGGTGTTTCTCGAAGTCTCTCCCAAGTCAGTGTTGCAAACCTATATCCGCGACACATTGGAGGGCGCGTCCCTCGCCGGCTTCGCGCTTGGAAGCCTTGAACAGACCGGCGACGATAAAATCGACGCATTCACAATCGCCCTTAAGCTCAAAGCGCATGGTGTTGAAGTTGAAGACGAAAAACTTCTGGGCACCGCGCTGCCCTACTTCGGTGATCTTCCCGCGTATCCGTTTGATCGCAAAACACATCGTCTGCAATCCGAACGGGAGCGCGATCTCTGGGGAACACACGACCACCATGAACTACTAGGAAGTCGAGTCGATCCAGACGCCAATGTCTGGACATCCGAGCTTTCTCTGGGTCGGCTGCCCTGGCTTAGAGATCACAAGGTCGACGGCCGAGTACTGGTGCCTGCAACGGCCATTATCGAAATGCTTGTTGCCGCGATCAAAGATTTCTCCGCGTCTGAAAAACTCGAACTCAGACACGTCGAAATCCTGCGCCCCATCCAGTTGAGAGAAGGCGCGAGCACCCCAACACGCGTCACCTTTGAAAAAGAAGCGCGCAGGATAACCCTTGAGGCACTGCAAGGCGGCGCTTGGAACTGGATCGCCGGTGCCGCTGTCTTCGACCTAGAAGTCGAGCCCCGAGAGCAACCTCCGCTTAAAGACGTTGCCCCAGCGCCGGACGCATATGCCGAACTCGCGGCCAACGGTTTAGAATATGGACCCGCTTTTTCGCGTCTCGGCGGCGTTGCACTTGGCGAAGCTTCTGTGGACGTACACCTGACTGCTCCCTCACCCGAGGTCTCTGGGTTTGTTCTTGATCCAACTGCCACTGATGCCTGTCTTCACGGTCTATTCCCGTTGCTCAAATTGCAAGACGAGAACCAAAATGAGCAATTGTTCGTCCCAGGTCACTTTGGTCGCGTGCGGGTCTATCGCTCCGAAAGCCCTGTTGGGGCGCGTCTCGTTCTCATTAAGGGCGATAGAACTGGAATTTGCATAAACGTCAGCTTTTTCTCCGCAGATGGCTCAATCATCGCCGATATGATGTCGGTTTGGCTACGACCGATGCCCACTTCGCAAAAAACGATGCCATTCCTATGGAATGAAAAGACAATTACAATCGAATCCAAAAGCGCAGCTCTATGGGAACCGACAGCAGATCTCGCGCAAGCTGGAGATTACGAACCCTCAAATCTGGAAGTCGTAAGAAATGCCATCGGAGCGCGACTAGCCTGGAATCTCGCCCTTTCGGGCAACGAGCAAGGACAGTTCGACAGGCGCCTCAACGAAGCCGAAATTCTTCTTGAGGCGATGGACGTAGCGCGTGTTGGCACTGGCGAAGAGCTGAACAGCGAAGATTGCCCTTGGCCGGAGTTGGCCGAGCTTTTGAAGCTCCTAATAGAGATCGAACCTGACGCAATCGATGAACTCGAAGTGACTCTCCACGGGCAAATCACCGATAAGGTCAACGACGCACCCGGCTTTGCCAGAATGCGCGGGTCTGTCCTGGATTACCTTGATCAGGTGCCCGCCAATGACGGCCGGGTTTTGATGGTCGGTCATATTGATCCGACGGTTTTGAACGCGGTCTGCGAACGAGCGAGTGATATCGTTATTGCGACCGACAAAACGGATGCCATCGACGCATTGCGCCTGCGCCTCGACGAAACCCAGTCTGTTCATATCACCACCCTTGATGACGCTCTCAAACTTCCCGCATTCGATATTGTCATAGGCTGCGGCCTCGCTCAGACCATCCGCCCGCCGATCCAACGACAACTTGCAAAGTTCGTCGCCGAAGGAAATTCGGCAATCTTCTTTGACTATTCGCCCGAAGTCTTTGAGGTAATGACGGGTCGATATTCGAGCGGAGACGCCGTTCAAGAATTCGACGGCCTATTTACGGACCTGGGCGTCGAAATGGAACGTATCGTCAGCCGATACGATACAAGCATTACGTACGCCTATATTGGATCACATGGCGAGGCATACTTAGAACCTCAAAGTGTGCAAGTCATCGGCACGTCAACACTCGCCGACCGCCTGCGTCAGGCCGCCGCCCCGCCATCGGAAAAGGAAGGAATCGCAATCATCGCTCTGGAGGTCACTGAAGACCTCGTCTCGACAGTCCTAAGGCAATCAGAGAAATTGCGAGACCTTCCCGCACAAACGGATACTGTATGGATTGTACAAGAAGGCCTCGCCGGAAGTGACTCGCTAAAAGGGCTCCGACGCGTTTTGCGCAATGAATTGGGGCGCGACATTCGGGTCATGAGCGTTGCATCCGACGTCGCGCCTGGCAAAGTGATCGAACTGGCGGCTTCGTCGCGCGAGCGAGAAGTCGTTCTAACCGGCGACATGACCTCCTCCACACGCATCACGCCGCACTCGGACGGTCCTTCAGTCATCTTACCGGACGAGCGGCTCGTCTTGGCTCAACCACCAAGCGGCCACACGGAGTCACTAAATTGGACGATTGCGCCAAAGGTTGGACCGAAAGACGACGAAATCGAAATTGAGGTCGCCGCCACCGCACTAAACTTTCGGGACGTGATGTTCGCGCGGGGACTGCTACCGCCTGATATTCTGAATGGCGGATATGCTGGTG
>JABDPD010000196.1 GCA_013042895.1 Boseongicola sp.
AGCCATGGGCGCGGCTCGTCTATTGGCGTTGCGCTCGACAAGGTACGCATCCCTTGGAAAGACATTTTGAGCACAAAGTGGACGATGCTACGCGCATCGGGTGTTGGCTTTGTCGCCGGTATCTTGCCGGGCGCTGGAGCGTCGCTGGGTTCGTTCCTGGCCTATATGTCGGAGAAATCCATTGCAGGTGAGAAGGGCGGCTTTGGAACCGGCGTGCCCAAGGGTATTGCCGCACCAGAAGCAGGCAACAACGCTGCTGCCGGCGGTGCCTTGGTGCCGATGCTGACCCTGGGCGTGCCGGGATCGGGTACAACTGCCGTACTTTTGGCACTGTTGATGACGCTAAACATCACGCCAGGCCCTACACTGTTCACTGAGCGTCCTGAGGTCGTTTGGGGTTTGATCGCGTCGCTCCTGATTGCGAACGTTGTTCTACTATTGATGAACGTGCCGATGGTGAAAATCTTCGTCAAAGTTCTAATGGTACCCGCCTGGATCCTGCTACCGGGTGTGACGATGATCTCATTCGTCGGGATATTCTCACTGACAGGTAGCTACTTTGATCTGCTGATGATGGTTGGCTTCGGTGTTCTGGGATACTTCCTGCGGAAACTGGACGTACCGACCGTGCCAGTGATCTTGGGCATTCTTCTGGGTGGCAACATGGAGGACGCACTGCGTCGGGCCATGACGTTGTCGGATGGAGACGTTACGTATCTTCTGTCCTCGCCAATTGCGATTGGACTTTGGATTGCGGCCATCGTGGGCTTTGTCGCTCCGATGTTCCTGCGTCCTTTGCTCAAGAAGCCACCGGCGATCACAGACTGACATGGTACGCATTCTGATCCCATCTGGCGCGCTGGGTCTCGGCTACGACGCCGAGGCTCTTGAGCGTGGGATCGCGAACAAGCCGGACCTCATTGCGATTGATGGCGGCTCGACCGATAGCGGGCCGTCATACCTTGGCAGAGGGGTGTCGAAATATGCGCGGTCTTCGACCAAGATCGAGTGGGCTGGGCTGATGGACGCGGCGCGGCGTGCGGGGTGTCCGTTGGTGATCGGCACAGCTGGGACTTGCGGTGCAGGCTCTGCGGTGGACTGGCTTTTGGACATCACGCGCGAGGTTCTTGAAGAGACGGGGCAAAGCGCGAAGATCGCAGTGTTGAAGTCGGATCAGGTGGCTCGAGACGTAGCGGCGGCTTTTAAAGCGGGCGGTGTCACCCCCCTGCCCGCGGCACCTGAGATCGACGCTGGACTTATTGAGAGCTGCACCAACATCGTCGCTTTGGCGGGCGTCGAGCAGATTTCGGTGGCTCTGGCGACGGGCGCTGACATTGTGATTGCTGGTCGAACGACAGATACGGCAATCATCGCGGCCTTGCCCATTGAGCGCGGTGTAGACGCCGGTCTGGCCTGGCACGCAGCGAAGATCGGGGAATGTGGAGCGCTTTGCGCGACAAATCCTCAGTCTGGTGTTTTGCAAGTGGACTTTGAGGCTGACGGGTTTGTTCTGACGCCCTTGGCGGATGGAGCCCATGCGACACCGCACACGGTTTCGGCGCATATGCTTTATGAAAACTCTGACCCTTTTCTCCTCTATGAGCCGGGTGGGGTATTGGACGTGACGCGGGCGCGGTATGAGGCGCTTGATGATACACGGGTGCGGGTGACAGGGTCTAGATGGGTACCGTCCGAGGACTATACCGTAAAGCTCGAAGGCGCGCGGGTAGCAGGATATCAGACCATCGTGATGGCCTTGTTACGAGATCGAAATTATGTGGCCAACGCTCAGGCTTGGGCCGACGATATCGTCGCCAAATGCACAGCCAAGGCCTTGGCCCGGACCTCCGCAAATGAGGGTGATTTCTCGATCGAGATCAGACTGATAGGGCAGAATGCGACACTTGGAGCATTGGAGTCGCGCGGCGCTGAACCGGTGGAGATTGGAGCACTTGGATTGGTGACGGCCAATACACATGCGCTGGCGGGCGAGATTGGGAAGTTGCTCAATCCGTATCTGTTGCATCACCCTCTGACACGCAATGAGGAGCAGCCGACCTTTGCGTTTCCATTTTCGCCGGCCGAAATTGACCGGGGCGCGATGTATGAGTTCTGCTTGAACCATGTGATGCGCCTCGATGATCCAATGCAGGCGTTTTCACTGGAGC
>JABDPD010000011.1 GCA_013042895.1 Boseongicola sp.
TGCGCTCAAGCCAGACCTCTTCCATCGTAAAGGTCAAAACCGGCGCCAACCACGTGTTCAAACGCGCCAGAACCAACTCCAGCACCGCCAAAGCCGCCCGCCGCTCCGGCGTATCACCGTCGCAGTAAAGAACATCCTTCCGAATATCGAAGTAAAACGCCGACAAGTCCGTCGTCGCAAAATCAAACACCGCCCGGAACACGCCCTGGAAGTCATAGGCAGCGTAACCCGAGCGCACCCGCGCATCCAACTCTGCCAAACGGTGCAAAACCCAGCGCTCCAACTCCGGCATATCGTCAGGTGCCACCTCAACCGTGGCCTCTCCCAAATTCCCCAAAAGGAACCGGAATGTATTCCTCAACCGGCGATAACTATCCGCCACACCTTTCAGGATCTCTGGTCCGATCCGCTGGTCCGCGGTGTAGTCGGTCTGAGACACCCAAAGCCGCAAAATGTCGGCCCCGTATTGCTTCACCACCTGATCCGGCACGATCGTATTGCCAAGAGACTTGGACATCTTGATGCCCTTCTCATCCAGCGTGAATCCGTGGGTCAGAACTCCACGATAGGGCGCACGCCCGTTCGTTCCGCAGGACTGCAACAAAGACGAATGGAACCAACCACGATGCTGATCAGTCCCCTCAAGGTACAAATCCGCAATCCCGTCTTCCGAGCCATCCTCGCGGTCGCGCAGAACAAACGCATGGGTAGAGCCAGAATCAAACCAGACATCCAGAATATCGAATACCTGCTCGTACTCCGCCGCCGAGGCGTCATTCCCAAGGAACCGTTCTTTCGCACCCGGCTTATACCAGGCGTCCGCACCTTCAGCCTCAAACGCCTCAAGAACGCGCTCATTCACCGCCTCATTGCGTAGCAAGAAGTCCGGATCCGTCGGCATCGCGCCTTTCTTGATAAAACACGTCAAAGGCACACCCCATGCACGTTGACGCGACAACACCCAGTCAGGTCTTGCCTCCATCATCGAATACAAACGGTTCCGTCCAGTCTGAGGCGTCCACTTCACATTGTCGATCTCGGTCAGTGCCCGCTCGCGGATCGTCGTGCCGAACTGGTCCTGCCCATCGCCCACTGCCTGATCAATCGCCGCAAACCACTGCGGCGTGTTTCGATAGATCACGGGCGCTTTTGAGCGCCACGAATGCGGATAGCTATGCTTGATCTTGCCGCGCGTCAGCAACCCGCCAACCTCAGCCAGCTTGTCGATGATGGTCTTGTTGGCATCCCCTTCACCGCCTTTGCGCGACAGGATGTATTTGCCCCCAAAGAACGGCAGATCGTCCCGGAACGAGCCATCGTCCAACACATTGTAAGTGATGACCTGAGACAGCATGCCCAGATCACGATAGAGTTCGTACTCCTCCATGCCGTGCGACGGCGCACAGTGCACAAAGCCCGTGCCCTCTTCATCCGTCACAAAGTCAGCTGCCCGGAAATCGCGGATATCATCCCACTCACCGTTTGAACCCTCGGCGCCGTGGAGCGGATGCTTCAGCCCGCCAATGGCCGAGGGATCAACATCTCCCAATCGGCGATACATCGTCTCGTCGAGGCGGGCACGTCCCAGCACATCCGCCGCCAGCTTGTCCGCAATGATGTAGCGGTCCCCAACCTGCGCCCAGCACTCTTCCGGCGTCCCGGTGACCTCATAAAGCCCATAGTCAAAATCCGACCCATAAACGACCGCCTTGTTCGACGGGATGGTCCACGGCGTTGTCGTCCAGATCACCACAAAAGCGTTCTCCAACCGCTCGTCGGTTGTCGTATCCACCTTGAACTTCACCCAGATCGTGAAGCTTTCTTTGTCGTGATACTCGACCTCCGCCTCGGCCAATGCCGTCTGCTCAATCGGGGACCACATCACGGGCTTGGAGCCTTGATAAAGAGTCCCGTTCATCAAAAACTTCTGAAATTCCTCGGCAATCACCCGCTCCGCGTGGAAATTCATAGTGAGATACGGATCGTCCCAGTTGCCTGTTACGCCCAATCGCTTGAACTCCTCGCGCTGAATATCAATCCAGCCTTCGGCAAATTCCCGACACTCCTGACGGAACTCGACGACATCGACCGCATCCTTGTCGCGACCCTTCTTGCGGTATTTCTCTTCGATCTTCCATTCGATCGGCAAACCGTGACAATCCCACCCCGGAATATACCGCGCGTCCTTACCCATCATCTGCTGCGAGCGAACAACCATGTCCTTCAGGATCTTATTCAGCGCATGCCCGATGTGCAGATGCCCGTTCGCATAGGGCGGTCCATCATGCAGCGTAAACGGTTCGCGTCCTTCTTTCTCGCGCAGGCGCTCGTAGATGCCCATGTCGGCCCAACGCTCAAGCCAAGCAGGCTCGCGATTGGGCAGACCCGCGCGCATCGGGAAATCTGTTTGTGGAAGGTTCAGTGTCTCTTTGTAGTCAGGCGTGTCGGCACACATGGATTCCGTGTCCTTTAGAAAATCGAAGCTGTCAGGGTGGGGCGGCGGAGTAACTCAACGCCAAAGTCCCGGTCACTCATGGTTCAGAGCGCCGGGCCTGTAATTCGAATAATGATCGCGAACCGCAACATCATGGGAATGTGCTATAGAGTTGCCAATGCCCGAGGTAAAGACAGGAACGCCCGCTCCATGTATCCCGCCAAAAACATCGTCACCGACGAAGAAACCTTCCGAAGTCTCCACCGCACAGCGCATATCTCGCAAACTGCCAAGATCCTCGACCACATCGACGTCCATTGTCGCGCCTGGATTGAGCAATCACCGTTCCTCACAATGGCGACCTATGACAGTGAGGGCCGGGTCGACGTTTCGCCGAAGGGCGATCCTGCCGGGTTCGTTCAGATCCTCGACAAGAACACCCTCGCCATCCCTGAACGCCCCGGGAACTATCGCTACGACGGACTGTCAAACATCCTGCAAACCGGTCGCATTGGCCTTGTGTTCCTCGTGCCCAACCGCAATGAGGTCGTCCGTGCAAATGGCTCCGCCCGCATTGTGATGGACCAAGACATCCTTTTACCCATGGCCATTAAAGACCGCGTACCAGACCTCGCCATTCTCGTTCATGTTGAAGAGGCCTTCTACCACTGCGGCAAAGCGGTCATCCGCTCCCGCCTCTGGCGCCCAGAAGAGGCGCCCGCCAGCGTGCACCTTCCGACCTACGGGAAAGCCGTCAGCGATCAAGCCGCAGAAGCAGGCTCTGTTGAAGAGCTAGAAGCTCGCTTCAAAAATAATGACGAAAGCCGCCTTTACGACCACTAACGCGGATTACACCCCACCGCTCTCGTCCAAAAACTCCCAAACACGGCTCATCACGACCGAACCTTCTCCGACGGCGCTCGCCACCCGTTTGACCGAACCCGCCCGCACGTCACCAACCGCAAAGATGCCCGGATGCGACGTCGCATAAATCGACCCCGCCGAGGCGTCCTCGCCGGTTTTCACAAACCCCTTGTCATCGAGGTCCACCAAATCACTGAGCCACGCCGTATTTGGAGCCGCACCCACCATAACGAAGACCGCCCGCGTCGCGATCTGCCAATCCTCGCCGTTCTTCTTGTCACGAATGGTCGCGGCTTCCAAACCGCCATCGCCCTCTAAACAGGTCATCTCCGTGTTGTAATGGATCGTCACCCGAGGATCGCTCTGCAACCGCGACAGCAAGTAGTCCGACATCGACGCCGCCAAAGACGGCCCCCGCACCAAAACATGCACGTGCCGCGCCGTGCGGCTCAAAAACATCGCCGCCTGCCCTGCAGAGTTACCACCGCCAATCACAACGGCATCCGTATTCCGGCAATAGCGCGCCTCAACGTCCGTGGC
>JABDPD010000013.1 GCA_013042895.1 Boseongicola sp.
GAACTAAGGAAAGCTATCATTGAGATGTCACACGCCTCAGTGTGAGAGCCCCGGAACCAGCCAACACCACCGACGCATGGGGGAACAAATGGGGGATCTCTCAATGAGCATCAGATATTAACTGTTCATTCTCAGAGCATTAGAGAGAGTAAGTGGCGCGCTGGGGAGGATTCGAACCCCCGACCCCTTGATTCGTAGTCAAGTACTCTATCCAACTGAGCTACCAGCGCACGGGATTGCCGTCTAAAGCCGGGCGCGCGGCATTGCAAGAGGCAATTTTTACTCTGCGCTGTGTTCTTCGGTTACAATGGATTTTGGCAGCTCGATCAAAAACACGGTCCCCTCTTTCCCCGTCTCCATCAGCTTAAGAGCGCCACCGTGGCCACGGATCAATTCTGCGGCGATAGCCAGACCAAGCCCGGCCCCACCTTTGCGCGCGCCACCTTGAAACGGCTTGAACAGATACTCTTGAGCCTTGGGTGGAAGTCCGGGGCCATCGTCGCGCACCTCGATGGTCCAGAAGCGCTCACATTCCCCGCCGGTGACTGTCACCGACCCGCCGCGTTTAGCGGTTTCCATGGCCTGTCGCGCGTTTCGGATAAGGTTCGACAAAACGCGGTAAAGCTGTTCCGGATCAGCGCGCACGACCAGACCAGACGGCACCTCTTCCTCGAACTTTATGCCCTCAGCTGCTGCGAGGCGTTCGCCTTCGACCGCATCGTTGACGATGTCAGCCAGCGTGATCCGATCCAGCGCAGGGGGTGGTTCTTCGGCCTTGCCGAAAGCGAGCGTGCTTTCACACAAGTTCACCGCCCGACCGATAGAACCCATAAGCTTTGGCACCATCCGCGTGACCACCGGGTCTTCGCTCGACTCGATCCGATCTGCAAAAAGCTGCGCTGTCGTGAGAATATTCCGCAAGTCATGGCTGACTTTCGCAACTGCGCTGCCAAGGGACGCGAGCCGCTCACGTTGACGCAAGACGTTGGTCAACTCGGTTTGCATGGATTTCAGGGCATGCTCGGCATCGCTCAGCTCTCGCACCGAGGCGGTCGGCTGAATGATGCGGCGGGCATCTTCAGGTGCGGCCGCATAGCTCTTCATCGCTGAAACGACGCCTTCAATCGGTTTCACCAGAAACTGCCGCACTGCGAAGAACAGAAGCGTGGCGGTGAAGATGGAAATGGCTGCGGACAAAATCAGGATGCGCAGTCCATAGTCGAGCATCTCTGCTCGAAGCGGGGCCGTTGGCATGGTGATTTCGATCAACTGACCCGCATCGCGCGTCGGATTACCGATCACGCGGACCACTTCGTCCTTCGGGTTCAATAGCCTGCTCATTGCATCAATGATTAACGTCCCTGCAGGAGCGTCACGCAGATCATAAGTAGCGGTAATAGGCGTAGGCATATCTGCAGCCAGCATTAGCTGACGCACTTCATCCCGCCTTAAAACCACATTGAAAACGCCTGCGTTTTCAAGAAGTTCATACTCGAGATCCGCATCTATCATATCGTTCGCAAGCAGAGCGAGCGAGGCAATCTGCGCCCGCTCGAGCCTGTTCATCATGTAGTCCTCACGGAACCGCGCAATCGATGGCACAAAGATAAATATCTCCGCCAGCATCACGAAAAGAATCGTGAGTGCCAAAAACCGACCGGAAAGCGTGTTCAGGAACATGCGGCCTCGAATTCAAAGGGTGTCAGGGCAAGTACTTCTGCACAAATCCCACAACCCGTTTGACGGTAGGATTATCAAAGAGTCTCGGCGAGAAATAGGCCCCCGCTGCTCGCTTGTTAATTTCTCCATAAGTGGGGTAAGGCGCGACCATCCCAGCCACGGCGCTCATCTTTAAGCCATTGGCTATTGCCAGGGCCCAAACACCTATCAATTCACCTGCATGAATGCCCACAATTGTGGCTCCAACTGGCCTGCCCTTAACCACCATCACCTTAATAAAACCAGTTCTCTTCCCTTCGGCTATGGCGCGGTCGTTTTCTTCGTAATCAAAGCGCGCGACCGTCACATTGTGATTGCCATGCGCCTCTTTGGCATCAGCCTCAGTCAGACCGACTTGCGCCAATTCGGGATCAGTGAAGGTGACCCAGGGGATATGATCCGTCCGCTGTTTGGACGGTAAACCGAACAGCATTGAGCGGATCACTACGCCCGCGTGATACCCAGCGACATGGGTAAACTGAAGGCCGCCCGCGGCGTCACCCACCGCGTAGACCTTCTTATTGGTCACAGACCTCAAATCAGCACCGACCTTGACTGCACGATCGTGGGCAACGTTGCCTTTCTCAAGATCAAGCCTGTCGATGTTCACTTTCCGCCCGACAGCCATAAGAAGATGCGTTCCGGAAAAAGTGCCTTTGGGCGTCTTGACCGAGATCATCCCTTTTGCTTTTGAAATTTCCTCGGCCGGCGCCTCTTCGATGATCTCAACACCTTCGGCGCGCAGACTGCTGAGGACAACCGCCGCCGCGTCCGGATCGTCATTGCCCATCGCTTTGGCGCCCTCAATTACTGTAACCTTCGATCCAAGCCGAACATGCGCCTGCGCCATTTCCATTCCAATCGGACCACCACCGATGATGATCAGGTGGTCAGGACGCTCGCGCAGATCAAAGATGTTTTCGTTTGTGTAGTACGTGACGTCATTGACACCCGGAATGGAAGGCACAAACGGCCCCGACCCAGTCGCGATGACTATCCGACGCGCGGTGATCACTGTTTCGCCCGCCTGTACCTCTGTGGGGCTAATGAACCGGCCAAACTCGCGGATCACCCG
>JABDPD010000014.1 GCA_013042895.1 Boseongicola sp.
GACCAGACCAGCGCGGCCCCGGTCTGCCTCGCGTCTACTGGTGGCTCGGCTTGACCGTATTGATGAGGCACATGCAATAGACTTGCCGTCGTTTCTGGAGCCGGGGGATCGACTGGTCTTGAACGACACAAAAGTGATTCCGGCGCGACTTTCCGGGCTTCGCAGTCGCATGGGTGAGACCGGGCTGACCGAATCCCGGATTGAAGCAACTTTGCTTGATCCTCTACCGGACGGGAACTGGATGGCGCTGTTGAAGCCGCTTCGCAAAGTGCGCGACGGGGAAGTGATCCGGTTCTCGCAAGATTTGTCTGCGGAAGTGACCGGCCGGGCAGAAGGTACTGCGGCGCTTAAGTTCAATCTGACGGGCGATGACTTTGACGAGGCATTGAACGCAGCCGGCGCGATGCCGTTGCCGCCCTACATTGAGGCGTTGCGTAAGTCGGATGCGCAAGACAAGGAAGACTACCAGACGATCTGGGCGAGAAGGACCGGCGCTGTGGCCGCTCCGACGGCGTCTTTGCATTTTGATGATGCTCTGATGGCGGCACTAAAATCGCGCGGCATTGAGATCACTTATGTAACGTTGCATGTGGGCGCTGGGACGTTTTTGCCGGTGAAGGTGGATGACATTTCCGAGCACAAAATGCACTCCGAGCGCGGGTCGATCACAGGCGAGGCGGCGGCGGAGATCAACGCGACGCGCAGCGCTGGTGGACGCATTGTGCCTGTTGGCACGACCGCGATGCGGCTCATTGAGACTGCAGCATCCAAGGACGGTAGTCTGTCGGCCTGGGAGGGCGCGACCGATATTTTCATTACGCCGGGTTACCGCTTTAAGATCGCGGATGCCTTGATGACCAATTTCCATCTGCCGAAATCGACGCTGATGATGCTGGTGTCTGCCTTCATGGGAGCCGAGCGTATCCGCGAGATATACGCCCATGCGATTGCGAATGAATTTCGCTTTTTTTCTTATGGCGATGCATCGCTTTTGGTGCCAAAGGGCTGAAAACGACCGGACGATTGTCGCAGCCAAGCGCGTTTGATGCGCGTGTTGAGCGCAATTGGGACAAAAGAGCCAGTGGAGTGACGCTATGCTCAAAGTTCTAGGAAGCACCTGGGCCCTTTTGTTGGGCATTCTTCTCTTGATGGTAGGCAACGGTCTTCAGGGCTCGCTCATCGGCATTCGCGGTTCGATTGAGAATTTCTCGACAACCGAGCTATCGGTGATCACGTCCGCATACTTTGCCGGGTTCCTGTTTGGCTCGCGCATGGCGCCCGAGATGATCAGGCGTGTGGGACACGTGCGGGTTTTTGCGGCGTTGGGGTCGTTTATCTCGGCTGTTTTGATTCTGTATCCGACGATCACTGAGCCCTGGGCTTGGATCGCCTTGCGCGTAGTGTTCGGGTTTTCGTTTTCGGGGGTATATGTGACGGCAGAGAGTTGGCTGAATAACTCGTCCACGAACGAAACACGCGGACAGTCCTTGTCGCTGTATGTGATGGCACAGATGCTTGGGATTGTGGCCAGTCAGGCGCTTTTGAACGTGGCGGACCCGGCAGGGTTTATTCTGTTTGTGATCCCTTCGGTGCTGGTTTCGCTGTCCTTCGCGCCGATTTTGTTGTCGGCAACAAAGACGCCGACCTTTGAGACGACCAAGCCGATGTCGCTGCGCGAGATCTACGAGATTTCGCCGCTTGGCTGCGTGGGAATGTTCCTGTTGGGTGCAATTTTTGCGGCGCAGTTCGGCATGGCCTCGGTCTATGGCACGGGTGCAGGTTTTTCGGTGGCGGAGATTTCGCTGTTTGTCTCTGCGATCTTCATTGGCGGCATGCTGTTTCAATACCCTTTCGGCTGGTTGTCGGACCGGATGGACCGCCGGTTGATGATTTTGGCTGCGGCAATCGGGGGCGGACTTGCTGGTATGCTGGGGTGGGCCTTTGGCGGCACGTTTGAAGTGGTGCTGTTTGCAGCTTTCATAATGGGTGGCATGTCGAACCCGCTTTACGCGCTTTTGATCGCCTACACGAACGACTACTTGCAGGTCGAGGATATGGCCGCAGCGTCGGGCGGGCTGATTTTCATTAACGGCCTTGGTGCGATCCTTGGGCCGGTGATAACGGGTTGGATGCTGACGGCTTTGGGGCCGAGTGGATTCTGGGTGTATCTCGGCTTCTTCATGTTCGCGATGGCGGCCTTTGTAGCGTGGCGTATGACGCAACGGGCGTCGGTCTATGCGGAGGAGGCAGAAGACTATGACGCGGTCAGCTACGCTCCTATTCTGCCGACCGGAACAATGATCGCGGTTGAGGCAGCACAAGACTATTATGCTGAAAATGTCGACAGTGACGAAGAAGAACAGGCAAATGACACGGAACCCCTTGATCGAACTTGACGATTTGGTAACGATTCGTGTGCGGGGGAGTTTTTT
>JABDPD010000197.1 GCA_013042895.1 Boseongicola sp.
TAACGGCATGGCGGCCACCATTGAAGAGCACTGCTTGTCTCTGTCGGTCGGTTTTGTGGCGGGCCAGTTGAGTCGTGATCTTGATGACATTGCCGGGTTCAAAACTGACTCCCTTGATGCCGCGAAGGCGCGGGTCGCCGCGGTCCGGAACACCATAGCATATGGCGCGGTACGTGCGTTCAGCCGTGTGTGCGGCGAATTGGTCTGCCAATCCATGATGCGCGGCGTCGGATTTGGCAACGACCAGCAGGCCGGATGTGTCTTTGTCGATGCGGTGCACGATGCCGGGGCGTTTTTCGCCACCAATGCCCGAGAGGTCTCCGCCGAAGTGGTGGAGGAGGGCGTTAACCAATGTACCAGCGTATGAGCCGGGGGCAGGGTGAACGACCATGCCAGCGGGTTTATTCACGACGAGGAGGTCC
This sequence comes from Boseongicola sp., assembly GCA_013042895.1. Lineage (GTDB taxonomy): Bacteria > Pseudomonadota > Alphaproteobacteria > Rhodobacterales > Rhodobacteraceae > Boseongicola. The sequence goes on from JABDPD010000197.1 coordinate 423, forward strand.
TCGTCTTCGTAGAGGATGTCGAGTGGAATTGCCTCTGGGAGCGTTTCAACGTCGACAGCATCGGGGACGACGATCTCGTAGATATCGCCTTCTGCCACCTTCGCCTTAATGTCTGTTAACACCACTCCGTCTTTGGAGACCGCACCGTCCGTGATCAGTTTCGACAGCCGTGAACGGCTAAGGTGCGTCGCCTCTGGCACATCGCGCGCAAGCGCCTTATCAAGGCGCGACGGCGGGGCTTCGCCGATTGTTATGCGATGGACGGTCTGGGACATGGACGAACGCGAGCCTTCAGTCGGTGAGGTCAGACACCTCAAATATCTCAAATGGCTAGTGACGATCCTGACCGTCACGATGATCGGCGGCGTTCTAACGGTCGTGGCGCTGCTTGTCATGCAATTTGGTGCAATGCACGATATTGCTTTGCCAGATGCGGTGGATTTACCCGAAGGTGTGGCAGCCGTTGCCTTCACACAAGGGCCGGACTGGTATGCAGTGGTAACAGACGGCGATGAGATTTTGGTTTTCTCACGCAGCACCGGTGAGTTGCGCCAGACGATTGCTGTCAACCTAGATTAGGCGAGCCATCCGGTTTCGAGAGCCCGTGCCCAGTCTTCGGCGCCCTTCGTGCGGGCGAGAGCGGCCATTTCCGCAGGGTCATAGGGCACCGAGATGAAGTTAGCGCACCACGTGTCATTAACCTTTTCGACAATTGCGTAGCGCGCATCGGGTGACCCCATCTGATGGATGAACGGGGGATCCGCGCGTGTGTCTGCAAAAGCTGGAACACCAACCGAACCCGGGTTCACGATCGTCGGGCCGCTCGGCAATCGAACAAGTGCAGGTGTATGGGTGTGCCCGCATCCGATCAGTGCTGCCGATGTCCCTTTGAGGCGCTCAATGATGCCGCTCAGGTCGCGATTGACCATGCGGTTTTGCGGACCCTCGGTGTGAAGCCACATATCTTCGTCGCTGTCCGGTGTGCCATGACAAAACAAAGTGTTCTCGTAGGTGACTATTCTTTGGAAGTTTTTCAGCCAATTGATCTGATGGTCCTGCAAATCATTAATGATCCAAGCCTCCCAAAGCCCCATTTCTTCGGCAGAACGATCAAGGAGCTGACGGTCGTGATTGCCAAGGACTGTGGGCAGGTTCAGCGACATTAGAATTTCCGCAGTGCCGACAGCATCCAGCGGTCCTGAAAGGCAATCCCCGAGATTAATAATTCGTGCCACATCGCGCGCTTCGATGTCAGCGAGCACGGCTTCGAGTGCCGCTCGGTTGCCGTGGATGTCTGAGATTAATGCAAGCTTCATGGTGATGACAGTGTCGTGGTGTACTTCATTCGTAAAGAGCGGATGAACCGATCATGATAGTCGTGAATGAAGAGAGATGGTACCGCCTCCCCGGCTCGAACGGGGGACCCCTGGTTCCACAAACCAGTGCTCTAACCAACTGAGCTAAGGCGGCACGCGGGCAGGGGATAGCGCCGGTTTGGAGCGATTGCAAGAGGATTGGTTAGAGTTCGAGTTCCCATAATTCTTCAACCGTATCGCGACCGAAGATGTGGTCGGGGCGGGAGGAAGTGAGGAAGAACCCTGCTTTGGCGTACATAGAGCGGGCGAGGGTTTGGGATTCGTGTGTAACCAGGGTCATGCGTTTGTAGGCTGAGCCTCGGGCGAAGGAGAGGCACTCGTTCAACAAGCGTTTGCCAAGCCCTGCACCGCGAGCGTCCGGTTCGATGTAAAACAGCCGAAGCTTGGCTACGTCAGGGTCTTCAGACGCTGTGCAGAAGATCGAGCCTATGCGGCTTTCGCCGCGCCAGGCAATAAAGCCGCGCTGCCGGGCCAAGCCTCGGTTGGCGATGAAATCGGCGAGAATGGCGAAGACAAATGTCTCGAATTCGGGGGCAAAACCTGGGTCGACAGCATAGGTTTCAGCGTGGCGTTGTGCGATCCAACCTGCATCACCGAAGCTGAGGTCGCGGATGTCGATGGCTTGTTCTGGCATATGGCCGAGCAGCCGCATGATGTCGTCCATCTTTTCCGCGAGCTGCGAAAGGTTAACTTCAACGAGCCGTTCTCTGGTCTTTTCTTCGGCGCGTTTGCTTAGCAGTTCATACCCGCGGCGCCCTTCTGCGGTGACCTGGATTTGTTTGCGTCGGGCGTCGTCCCTTGAGCGTGATCGTTCGAGCCAACCCATGTCGATATAACGCTTGAGAGCACGGCTTGTCTGAGCTTCATCGATGTCGAGATCGTGGGATAGCTGGCGGGCGGAACGATCTGGGTTTTCGATGATTTCAAAGTAGATGCGCAGATCAGAAACGCTCAGACCCTTGCCTACGTAGTCACGCGCGAAAAGACCAAGTTGAGTGATGTATTGACGGTTGAACCTACGGATGCGGGCGATGTTGGGGTCGGGCATTGCAACGCTCAAATTACTTGATAGCTGCAAGTAATTAGAAAATACTTGATTCTGTCAAGTACTCATTGGCTTGCGCCTGATCGCGCTGATATGTAGGGCTGCTCGGATCAGGAGGGAGAGACAATGGGCATCAACAGCGAAAGAGATATCGAGGCCAACTTGCAGATCGGCCCGACCAATCTTGGCATGGTTCGGATCTATATCGAGGGCGATGGCATTGATATTCCGATGGATTTTGAGCCTGAAGAAGCCGAAGAAATTGCGGAAGAAATACGAGCGGCGGCTGCGCGTGCGCGGGCGACGGCGTCTAAAGGCCCCAAGAGGGGATGAAGTCCGGATCGCGCGCAGCGTGCCATCTCGTTGCGGCGTGGCGGGCGAATTTTTGAACCATCACCTTGCGCCGCGCCGGCGCGAGTTTTTCTTCGGGAGCCATGCGCAGTATTTCAGCGTCGTAGGCGTCTGCGATTATGAGGCCGGTATCTTCAGGTAACAGGTCGGTCGGAAAAGCCTCGTCGACAGCCCAGAAAAAGCGGTCGCACCACTCCAGATACCCCTGCCATTTGTGGTCTGACTGAAAGTCGGCGCGACTGGATTTACACTCGATGACCCAAATCTCACTCTTTGGGCCGAGCGCCATTACATCTACGCGCAATCCGGATGTCGGAGTGAGCTCCTCGACGCTTACGAAATCATGGCCGATGAGATGGCGGCATACACCGCGCGCCAGCAGTTGGCCGGGTTTCTTTTGAGGAGGAAAGAGGTCATCGGGCATAATGGGAGTGTGAACAAAAGGTAAACATTTATCAAGAGAGATTAACCGATTGGGGATTTGGCCCCTTGTCTTGCCTGGCTTGCGGGCCTATTTGCCCAAGTGACGGGCTCTGCCCTTCTCGTGCCGGGGTCAAATTCCGGTGGCCTTACTCAATTCCGAGGGAGCTGGCTCTGTTTGGATCCTGGTCCACTTACCTGGCGC
>JABDPD010000018.1 GCA_013042895.1 Boseongicola sp.
TTGCAGACCTTCGCTGCAATGGCACTAGGCTTGCGTTGACAGATAGTCGCAGCGCGGGACAAAGCCGACTTGTACATGTGCAGCTATTGGTGACGCAGAAAATCTCCGCGTTTGCCCCACAGCGCGTTCGCCAACGCAGAGGAGTTTTCCGAAACGATCCTTTACACTGGCTGCACTGGCCAAGACCGAAGCCGTCATTTCTAGAGATAGGATCTTTCCAATGACGCCAAAGCTCTACGGGTCAAGCAATCCCGGTAGCGTCAGCGAAATTGCAGGGACGAACGTGATCAGCATCAGAGCGACCAGTATTGCGAGATAAAATGGCCAGATGGTGCGTACCGCTTGCTCCATCGGTAATTTCCCCACCGCGCACCCAACAAACAGACAGGATCCGACCGGCGGTGTGCAAAGGCCAAGGCCCAGATTTACCAACAGGATCATCCCGAATTGATACGGATCGACGCCAAGGCTGTTGGCCACCGGCAGGAAGATCGGCGTGCAAATCAGGATGAGCGCCGCCATGTCCATGATCATGCCGAGGACAAGAAGTGCTCCGTTGATCATCAACAGGATCAGGATCGGATTGTCGGTAAGCCCGGTCAGCAGTTCAACGGTCTTGTCCGGCACCCGGTAGAAGGTCAGCATGTAAGCGAAGGCCCCGGCACAGGCGATCAGGATCATCACCATGGATGTCGTACGCACGGATGAAACGATGGCGATCTTCAATGTCTCCCAAGTGATGCTGCGGTATACGAGCAAGGTGACGAGGAAGGCGTAGATGGCGCCGAAGGCCCCGGATTCAGTGACTGTGAAAACGCCCGACAAAACCCCACCAACAATTATGACCGCCGTCAATAGGCCGGGAATCGCACCTACAAAGCTGAGGACAAGGACTGTCCAGCCTGGGAATTTCTCGGCCTGATAGCCGCGCCGCACGGCAACAACATAGGCGGCAACCGCCAAGCAGATGCACATCAAGACACCAGGAACGACGCCGGCAAGGAACAGCTTGGAAATCGAAATCCCGCCACCCGCGGCAATCGCAAAGATGATCATGTTGTGGCTGGGTGGGATGATGATGCCCGCGATTGACGAGGTAACTGTTACGTTGACGGCATAATCGGCGTCATACCCCTTTTCCTTCATCACCGGGACGAGGATTGAGCCAAGCGCCGAGATGTCGGCGACCGCCGACCCCGATATGCCGCCGAACAGCATCGAAGAGAAGACGTTGACGATGCCCAAGCCACCGCGCACCGCACCAACGGCAGCAGAGGCGAATTTGACCAGCCGCATCGCGATGCCGCCGTGGAACATCAACTCGCCTGCGAAAATGAAGAAAGGGATCGCCATCAGCGAAAAGACGTTGATGCCCGATATGATCCTTTGGAACCCGATCATTAGCGGCAGGCCTTCGAAGGCAAAGGCTGCCAATGCCGAAATACCAAGCGCGAAGGCAACCGGCACACCGATCACGACACAGATGGCGAACAGGCCGAGAAGGACGAGAAGACCCATTGTCGATCCCTACTGAATGATGTCTCTGCGACGGTCACGACCAAGCGCGAGCCGCAAGAGGTGAGCCAGCGAAAACAGCATTATTAGCCCGCCTCCAATGGTGAGCGGCAACGACCGCAGCCCCTCGGGCAGTTGAATCAGCGGGATCATGGAACCCCACTTGAACGCCGTCAGCCGCGCACCGTAGATCAGCATGAGCATTCCGAAGCCGGTCATCGCCACATCCGTTACAACAACAAACACGTTGCGGAGCCAATTCGGCACTGCGCTTCGAAACGCGGTGACAGAAAGGTGCGAATGCTCATGAACACCGACTGCCGCGCCGATGAAAGCGATAAGCATGACCAGCAGCAGCGCGGCCTGTTCGACCCAGGTAGGAGTAGCGTTCAGCACGTAACGACCGAAGACCAGCCAGCCGAAGATTACGGTCAGGAAAACCAGCGCCACGCCGGTAGCAATTCGACAGATCCGCACGATACCGTCCAGAATTGCATCCACCGGCACCATGAAGTCCGAGGGCGTTTCTTTAAGGTCAGGGTCGGTCATGAAGCATTCCCCGGCATTCAGTCACGCCCCCGCAGAACGTCTGCGGGAGCGCGATGGTAAGGTCAGGCTTAGTCGGTCGACTGGATCAACTCGACCAGCGGACGCAGGTTTGGGTTGGCTTCCAGATAGGCGGCATAGACCGGGACCATGGCTTCCTGGAATGGCACCTTGTTCGCGATCTCGTTTGTCACCACGCCGGCCTTTTCGACCATTTCGCGGCTGGACATCTCGCGCGCCGCCCAAAGCTCTTGCTGAACGGTTGCCGATTCCATCGCCGCCTCTTTCACAGCCGCCTTCATGTCGTCGGACAGGCCATTATAAACGTCGGCGTTGATGCACAGACACTCGGGGATGATGAGGTGCTGGCTAAGCGAATAGAAGCCCGCCACCTCAAAGTGACCGGTCGATTCGTAAGAAGGCCAGTTGTTCTCGGCCCCATCGACAACACCGGTTTTGAGCGACTGATACACCTCGGCGAAGGCCATCGGCGATGGGTTGCCCCCAAGTTCCGAAATCATGCCGGAGTACAGATCGTTGTTCATGACCCGCACCTTCATGCCGGTCACATCTTCGGGCACGTTGATGGGCTTGGTCCCGTTATAGAAAGACCGCGCACCGGCATCATACCACGCCAGCGGCACAAGACCTTTGGCGGCCATGCCTTCGGCGATCTTTTCGCCACCTTCGCCGTTCAGCACACGGAACATATGCGGCACATCTTTGAAGATGAAAGGAAGCGAGACGACGTTGGCCTCGGCCGCAATCGGGCCGATGGGTCCGAGGTTGAAGTTGCCAATCTCAAGGCCGCCGAGACGCACCTGTTCAATTGCGTCGAGCTGGCTGCCCAATGTGCCGCCGTGGAACATCTGCAATGTGATCTCACCATTTGTTTTTTCGGCGAGAAGTTCGGCAAACTTGTCCATCGCGACGGTGTTTGGATAGCCATCGACATGGATGTTCCATCCGCGCCAATCCGCGGCGGTAGCGGCTGTGCCAAGCATGGTCAGCGCAGCGACGGCACCGATGAGTGACTTGCTGAGTTTCTGGTACATGAGGTCCTCCCTTGAATTGTAACCAGTCTTCCAAACTGCTCGCGTGGTTCCGTCTGATTGCCGGAGCACCTGCGAAATTGTCTCCCTTTCAGGTCTCGTCCTTGCGGCGATTACCTGTAGTTGGCCGCAATGAAGACTAGTATACCAGTTTTGTCAAGAGTATTTGAACGCCTAAAGTTCCGGCGGTTGCGTGTAGCGAGACACGGCTTCTCAGTAGTCGCACATCGTCCGTCTCCTCACCGGGCAGCCGGACGACTTCACGGTGTGTAGTTATGGGTTCAGCTACTTTTCTTTGAAGTCAACGCAGTGCCCGGAGCATCTCTGACATACATTATGCCGCTCTCCATCCTGTGCACGGCGGGGTACAGTGCGTCGCACTTGGGCATGCCCAAAACGAGGTATCCCCGAGAACCGAAATTCGGGGCCCATACATTCAGATACGCCCGCGCGGCCATCAAGAGTGGCGCGCCGACGCACGGGCCGGCGAGCTGGTCAGTCAGGTGTCCGTCGGCTCGAAGTAATTGGCGTTTGACACTGTGATTTGCTCGATGGTTTCGTCCAGGCGTGAAAGGTGGACCATTCCCACTTCGACCGCCCTGTCCGGATCGTGGTCTATCACGGCATCCGCAATTGCACGGTGATCCGCCACCAGTTCCGGCAGTCGGGCCCCTTTTGAAAGACTCAACTTGCACAACCGATCTACTTTCGATTTTTCGGCCAGGATTACGTCGAAAGCGAATCCGACGTTCCCGATCTCGCAGAGCGTCTTGTGAAATTCGTAATCGAGGTCGCCAAAGCGATCGACATCCATGTTCTTGTTCGTCTTTTCCTGATCCTCCAGCGCCGCCTCAAGCAATGCAGCACCATTAGCGTCGCAATGCTGCGCCGCGCACCGCAGCACTTCCTTTTCGACGGCCGCGCGGACAAACCGGGATTTCTCGATCTCCCGCATTGAAAATCGCCGCACCTCGGTCGCCCTTTGCGGACGGATCAGCAATAGATCGAGGTTCGCAAGCCGGTTGAAAGCATCCCGCACCGGCTGGCGAGAAACTCCGAACCGTGTTGCGACGTCGGCTTCCGAAATCTTGTCGCCCGGACGCAAGTTCAGCGATGAGATCTCTTCGTGAAGATGATCGAAAATGTCGTCAACGGTGGTTCGCCGCTCGCTGATCTGTGTCACTTGCACCATCGCGTCGTCTCCATGTGT
>JABDPD010000030.1 GCA_013042895.1 Boseongicola sp.
GAACCGCTTTCGCCCAGTTATTCAGGCCGATGACAGTATCATAACCGAATACCAACTGACGCAGCGCACGCGTTTTCTGGCCCTTTTGGGAGCACCTGGAGATCCACGAGCCTTGGCGCGCGATCAACTCATCAATGAGTCCATTCAATTGAATGCCGCACAAAAAACTGGCGATCTTCCAAACGACGAACAAGTGGCTGCGGGACTAGAAGAGTTTGCCGGGCGTGCGAACCTTTCTGCTGAAGAGTTTATCACGGCACTCGGCCAAGAAGGTGTCGATGTCCAAACTTTTCGCGATTTCGTGCGTGCAGGCGTGGCTTGGCGTTCGCACGTACAGTCGACTTTTCGCGACGAGGCGCGTGGTATTTCAGACGACGTGATTAGTCGTGCGCTCGCGAATTCCGGAACAGACGGTGGTCTTCGCGTTCTGATCTCTGAGATTCTCTTGCCCGCAACGACGCCCGAAACAACGCGCGCCTCGCGCGCAAGAGCAATCGAGATCTCGAACATTACAAATATTGAGGAGTTTGCTGCAGCCGCACGCCTATATTCTGTTTCAGCTTCACGAGGCCGTGGTGGTGAGATCAATTGGGTCGCAATTGAAGGGCTTCCGGAGAATGTGCGAAGCATCATCAGCAGTTTGAGTCCGGGTCAGGTCAGTCGACCCGTTGATCTCGGCAACTCGATTGGCGTCTTTTTCTTACGTGATGCTGAAACTGTGGCGCGAGGGTCTCCAGAAACGCTTACAATTGACTACGCGTTGTTCACGGTTCCCGAGGGCCCTGACGAGGCAGCACGGATTTCGCTGGAGATCGATACTTGTGATGACCTTTATGGACTAGCGCTGGACCTCCCGGATGAGAGACTGATCCGGGCAAACGAACCGCTCCGCAATCTGCCGGGAGATATTCGCTCCCAGATCGCAACGCTCGATGTGAACGAGATCTCGACTGCAGTTGTCCGCAACAACATGAGCACCGTCCTGATGCTCTGTGGCCGCCAGCAGGCCCTCGAGAGCACAGTCGACTTCGAGCTTGTTGGTGTGCGTTTGTTCAATCAGCGCCTTGGCATAATAGCGGCGGATTATTTGGCGGACTTGCGTGCCAACACTTATATCGCTGATCTCGCAAACTGATGAATGCCTCCAACCGTAGTCCAGTCGCACTGACATGCGGCGATCCTGCAGGTATTGGGCCAGAGATTGCATCCAAGGCATGGCCAAGACTAAGCGATGAAGCACCTTTTTTCCTGATCGGTGACCCCGGCCACCTACCACGCGCGACAAAGTCAGTTGTTATTGAGGATCCTTCAGAAACTCACGAAGCAATCAAACATGGCCTGCCCGTTTTGAGCCACCCCTTCCCGGAAGTTCCTTCTCCCGGCACGCCTTCAAGCGCAAACGCGCATTCGGTGATAGACGTCATTTCCCGTGCCGTGTCTCTGGTTCAAACTGGCTCGGCTTCAGCGGTATGCACGGCGCCCATTTCCAAGAAAGTTCTCGTCGACCACGCTCAATTCCAACATCCAGGCCATACAGAATTCCTAGCCGCACTTGGAGATGTTGACCGCAGTGTCATGATGCTGGCAGCCGATGAGTTGAAGGTCGTGCCCGTCACGATCCACATTCCTCTTCAAGACGTGCCGCGTGCGCTAACTTCTGAGCTTCTGGAGGATACGCTCAGAATTGTTCAATCCAGTATGGTGCAAGACTTCGGTGTCGTTGACCCACGTATCGCGGTCGCCGGACTGAACCCGCATGCTGGCGAAGGTGGCATGCTTGGTTTGGAGGATGAACAACTCATTCGGCCGGTCTGTGAGGCCTTGCGCGCGGAGGGGCTCGCAATCACCGATCCTCTACCCGCCGACACGATGTTTCATTCAAAAGCGCGAGAAACCTACGATGTGGCCGTTGCCATGTATCACGATCAAGCGCTAATCCCGATCAAGACGCTCGCTTTTGATCGCGGGGTAAACGTGACACTTGGCCTGCCCTTCGTCAGAACGTCTCCGGATCATGGTACAGCGTTCAATATTGCCGGAAAGGGAGTCGCAGACCCAACATCGCTGATCGAGGCCATCAAGTTGGCGCACAGAATGGCAGCTGCACGGGCCAAGACACCGAAATGAGTGCGATTGATAACCTACCTCCATTGCGCGAAGTGATTGCCAAGCACCAGCTTTCTGCCCGGAAGTCGTTGGGGCAGAACTTCCTTTTAGACCTTAATCTAACGGCAAAAATTGCGCGTTCCGCAGGCGATTTGCACGGTACTGACGTGTTGGAGGTTGGGCCGGGTCCAGGTGGGTTAACCAGAGGGCTATTAGCCGAGGGTGCCCGCAAGGTTGTCGTCGTGGAAAAGGATGCTCGGTGTATTCCTGCATTGGAGGAAATCGCGAGGGCGTATGAGGGTCGTCTGGAAATCCTTCAAGGCGATGCCCTTGAGCTAGACGTGTCTGCCCATCTCGTTGCACCTATTAGGGTCGTATCCAACTTGCCGTACAACGTTGGAACAGAGCTTCTGACGCGCTGGCTCGATCCTCCAAAGTGGCCACCCTTCTGGACCTCGCTGACACTGATGTTCCAATTAGAGGTAGCACAGCGCATTACCGCCAAGGCCGGGGATAAACACTATGGACGGCTGGCGGTCCTTGCGGGTTGGCGGACAGACGCAAAGATCGTCATGGAGCTTCCTCCCGAGGCCTTTACCCCAGCCCCAAAGGTCCGATCAGCGGTGGTGACTTTGAATGCCCTTTCTGAGCCCAGGTACCCCGCCAACGCGAGGATTCTAAAAAACGTCGTGGCACGGGCCTTCGGTCAGCGGCGGAAAATGATGCGAGCAAGTCTAAAGGGCCTGAGACCCGACATTGAAGACCGCCTGATTGCCGCCGGCATCAAACCCACGGATCGTGCCGAAACGGTTGATATAGAACGATTTTGTGCACTAGCCCGCACACTCGAGAAGCCCTAGCTTACTCTGCGGCATCCGACGGTGTTGCGCTTGGCTGCTCAGACTGATCACCGCCAGCATCTTGCACAGGCGCCTTGCGACGTGGACGACGCTGGCGCGCGGGGCGCTCTTCTGGTGTCTCGACCAAGCCACTTGTCTCATTTGAAGCGATGTCAATTACATCACTTTCGCGCTTTGGCTTCGGCTGCTCTGCGGGAGTTTCTGAAGACTGCGGTTGTTGCCCCGAATGTGATTCCTGCCCACCTTGATCTTCGTTACGCCGCGGCTGGTTTTGAGTGTTCTGGTTCTGTTGGTTCTTTTGATTATTGCTTTGGTTGTTGTTTTGCTGCTGCTGGCGTTCTTGACGCTCCTGCTGCTCGCGCAACGCTTCGGCGAGCATGCGCGTGTAGTGCTCGGCGTGCTGCTGAAAGTTTTCGGCTGCAACGCGGTCGTTAGACAATTGCGCGTCACGGGTCAGCTGGTTGTACTTGTCAATGATTTGCTGAGGCGTGCCGCGCACTTTGCCCTCAGGGCCGGAACTGTCAAACACACGGTTAACGACATTTCCTACATTACGATTGTTGTTGCGATTCCCCTTGGAACGCGAACGTGACTTAGATGATCTCATAAGGTACTGGTCCAGCCTTTGATCTGGTCTTGCGCGGTAGTTTCAAACCGGGCCCCTCTTGGGCCGATAGTCCGTGCAAGGATTGAAGTGGCGCCGCGGGAACTCTCTTCCCCTGCTTGCGCACCCAAGTGTGTAGCCAGTGGCTCGCCCCAGAGCAAGCAATTTATACCAGAATCTGCGTGCAAATCCCTCGCTTCGCCCAGTTTTTCAGGTTTTTTGAGCAAAAGCCTCGACAACGCGATCCCGCCCATCAAGATCTTGGTGAATCGCGCAATCAACGAATCCCGCCTGCTCAAACAGGTTTTGAACCTGTTGACCTTGCATCGAGCCAATCTCAACCAAAACACGCCCGTTTTCACTTAGGTGGTTTTGTGCCCCTCGTGCAATCTCGCGATAACCAGTCAAACCATCGACATGATCGGTCAAAGCAATGAGTGGATCGCCCTTGCGGACTTCAGGCTCTAGATCCGGAATCTCATCAGGATGAATATAAGGTGGATTTGACACGATAAGATCAAAGTGACCCTCAATCGACGCAAACCAGTCGCTGATCACAAAACAGGCCCTCGTTGAAGCAGCGTGTGAGACCGCGTTTTCTTTTGCGATTGTCAGAGCCTCACCTGAGATGTCGCTAGCAAGCGCGGTAGCCTGACGGCGTTCGGCGAGAAGTGTGATCGCAATGCACCCAGAGCCCGTGCCGATATCGAGAAAGGTCTCGAAGTCGCGAAGCAAAGCAAGCTCAACCAAAATCTCTGTTTCTGGCCTTGGATCAAGAACATGAGGATTGTTTTTAAACCATCGACCATAGAAAAGCCGCCCTCCGAGAATTCGCGAAACTGGCTCACGCTGAACCCGTCGCTCACAGAACTCGTGAAACAAGCGCCTAGCCGCCTCAGGCAGATCATCGCGTAGATGCAGCGTCAACCTGTCTGTATTGACGCCGAGCGCCGCAGTCATCAGCCGACGCGCATCCCGCATGCCGTATGCAATGCCTGCGGCCTCCAAGATTCTTGCGCCCTGATAGATTTCCTCTTGAACCGTCTTGGCCCCGACCGCGCTGCTCACAACCCTTGCTCTGCAAGCTTGGCAGCTTGGTCTTCGGCGATCAAAGCGTCGATTATTTCATCCAGATCACCGGAGATGACATCCCCCAAACGATAAAGAGTGAGGCCTATGCGATGATCCGTCAGCCTCCCCTGCGGGAAATTATACGTCCGAATACGTTCTGAGCGATCGCCTGACCCGACTTGTGATTTGCGATCCGCTGCCCGCTCTTGATCGACCCGTTGGCGTTCAAGGTCAAAGAGCTTGGCGCGCAAGACTTGCATCGCAATCGCGCGGTTCTGATGCTGTGACTTCTCCGACGAAGTCACAACGACACCGGTCGGTATGTGCGTAATCCGCACCGCGGAATCGGTGGTGTTAACGTGCTGGCCACCAGCTCCGCTGGCACGCATTGTATCTATCCGGATGTCTGTTGTGGGGATTTCAATGTCAACGTCTTCGGCTTCTGGCAAGACCGCGACGGTTGCCGCAGAAGTATGCACCCTGCCCCCCGATTCCGTTTCCGGAACACGTTGCACGCGATGGACACCACTCTCGTATTTCAGCCGAGCAAACACACCTTCACCCGACACGTTGGCCACGACTTCCTTCACGCCACCCAACTCGGTTTCGGTAAACTCCACGATTGTGAAACGCCACCCCTTGGTCTCTGCATACCGCTGGTACATTCTCAGTAAATCACCAGCAAACAGCGCAGCCTCTTCACCGCCAGTACCGGGACGAATTTCAATGATCGCTGGGCGCGCGTCTGCGGCATCTTTCGGAAGCAAAGCAATACGAAGAGCCTGCTCGACCTGAGGCAATCGCTCCTTGACTTCAGCAAGCTCTTCTTCCGCCAAAGCACGCATCTCTGGGTCATCCATCATCTGCAAAGCGTCGGCTTCTGCTGCGATTAACCCTTGATATGATGTAATTTCTTCAACGACTGGTTTTAGCTCGGAGTATTCCCGTGCCAGATCGGCGATTTCCGAGCCATCCGCACCGCCAGCCATCTTGGCTTCCAGAAACTGAAATCGCCCAATAATCTGCTGTAAAGTGTCCGTCGGGATCATTCCTGTCGTCTCTCCGATCTGTGGCATAAGGTCAAGACAGCGTTACTTGCAAAGTCTCGGTCGACTGATAACTTTGACCTATGTTGAGACTTGCTGTCATAATCGGGCTTGTGGCAAGCCCGGCTATAGCCGATGTGAAAGGACCTGACGGCAAGGTGATCGAATGCTATTGCACCGATACACAAGGCGGTCGCGTTGATCTTGGTCAGGAAATTTGCCTTGTTGTAAACGGGCGATCCTTCATGGCGCTTTGCGACATGTCACTGAACGTACCGATTTGGCGTGATACGGGTGCAGGATGTGTTTCGTCCTCACTTAGCCAAGACCTGCTCAATTTCTCGGAACCAGTGCTCCAGTCGTTCCCGGTTCATCCCCCAGTCTGAACCGACATTGTAGCGCGCGCGCGAAATCGCAG
>JABDPD010000032.1 GCA_013042895.1 Boseongicola sp.
GTGCGATGGAAGGGCGTTGTCGAGCAAATATGCAGGCAGTCGAAAATGAAGGCGACGGCTATCAGCTCAGTGCCGTATCGGTTCAGACAAACCAAGGCACGAAGTTGGATATATGTGCTGGCAACAGCTGCGGAATGACCATCGCTTCTTCACACCAGATTTCTTACCCTGAGAGCATCGAGGTCAGCCTTGCGAAAGCTCACACCCATAGCTTGGCGGTGCAGCATACTATCTACCGCAGGAGAGACCATTGCTTGTCAGCGAAATGCTAGCCAACAGGCCCAAGCGTGATTTGATCTACATCGACGTTGAATGCTCGGTGTTGGATGCGGCGCGCACCATGCGGGAAAATCATATCAGCGCTGTGCTTGTCTTTGACGAGACCGAAAACCTGCGCGGATTGATATCAGAACGCGATCTTGTGCAAACCATCGTGCGGTTTCCTGACGATGTGGCAAATGTGCCGGTGCACCAGATCATGACAACCGAGTTGATCACCTGCCGCCCGTCGGACCCGGTGGTGGAAACTCTTGATCTGATGAACAATCACCATATCCGGCACATGCTGGTGACCGAAGGCAAGAAGCCCGTGGCGATGATCAGCATCAGGGAGTTCGACTACGCCACCAAACTGCTGCAAAAGGACGCCCATACAGACGAGCTGACTGGCCTGCACAATCGGCGTTATTTCATGGAGATGCTGGATAAGGAATTTGAACGCTACAAGCGTTTCGGCGCACCCCTATCGATTGCAATGCTTGATCTCGACAAATTCAAGGCCATCAATGACGAATATGGACATCAGGGCGGCGATCAGGTCCTGATCACCATGGCAAAATTGCTGCTGGGCGAATTGCGCGCCTATGACATTGTCGGCCGGCTTGGTGGCGAGGAATTTGCGATCGTCTTTCCAAACACTTCCATTCACGATGCCCGCCTTGCCTGCTATCGCCTCATGTCGGCCATTCGCGGATATGTTCTGGTCACCGATCAGGGGCCAATCAAGTTTACTGCCAGCTTCGGACTGATTTGCGCAACACCGCAGGCAAAAAGCAGCAACAGCTTGCTGCATCATGCTGATAAATTGCTTTATGAGGCAAAGGCTTCGGGTCGCAACCGCCTTGTGATCGATCAAAGCCAGCAGGCTGCTAGCGAAACCAAGAAAGAAGCACAGAAGGGCTGAAAACCCAGCCATTGAAATCCAGCAATCAAATTGCGCCCGCTCTGGGGACTATGATTTCGATGGTTACGAAAAACTCCCCACGCTGCGCGCCTTCATGGCGGTTTCGATTTCATCCAATATGGCAGGATCGTCAATGGTTGCGGGCATGTTCCATTGCTCGCCATCGGCGATCTTCTGCATGGTGCCGCGCAGGATCTTGCCGGAACGCGTTTTGGGCAGTCTTGGGACAGTAAGCGCAATCTTGAAAGCGGCAACGGGTCCGATTTCGTCGCGTACCATTTTGACGACGTCTTTCTCAATTTGCTCGGCGCTGCCATCGGAATCGGAGTTCAAAATAAGGAATCCGGCCGGTAATTGGCCTTTCAATTGGTCGGCAATGCCGATCACCGCACATTCAGCGACATCGGGATGCTTGCCAATGATTTCTTCCATCGCGCCGGTCGAAAGCCTGTGTCCCGCGACATTGATGATGTCGTCGGTGCGGGCCATGATGAACAAATAACCTTCCTCGTCGACATAGCCGGCATCGGATGTCTTGTAATAGCCGGGGAACTCATCGAGATAGGCTTCGCGGAAGCGCGCATCGGCATTCCACAATGTTGGCAGGCAGCTCGGCGGTAACGGCAGCTTGACCACGATGTTGCCAAGCGTGCCGGCGGGCACCTGCTCACCTTCATCGCTGAGGACCTGAATGTCATAGCCTGGCATGGCCACGGTGGGTGAACCGATCTTGACCGGCAATTGGCCCAGTCCCACCGGATTGCCGGCGATGGCCCAAGCGGTTTCGGTCTGCCACCAATGGTCGATGACAGGTACGTTCAGCATGTCCTGCAACCATTTGATCGTATCGGGATCCGCGCGTTCACCGGCCAGAAACACCGTTCTCAAGCATGATAGATCATAATCCTTGACCAGCTGGCCCTTGCTGTCCTCCTTCTTGATGGCACGGAATGCAGTCGGGGCCGTAAACAGGCTCGAGATCTTGTATTCCTCAATGATGCGCCAGAACGCACCGGCATCGGGTGTGCCTACCGGCTTGCCTTCAAACATCATGGTGGTGGCGCCGTGCAGCAGCGGGCCATAGCAAATATAGGAATGACCGACGACCCAGCCGACATCGGAGGCTGCCCAGAACACTTCGCCGGGCTTGATGTCATAGATGGCGCTCATCGACCATTTCAGCGCCACCATGTGGCCGCCATTGTCGCGCAGTACGCCCTTGGGCTGGCCCGTCGTGCCGGACGTGTAAAGAATGTAGAGCGGATCGGTCGCTTCAACTTCCTCACAGGGAATGGGTGTCTGAGCCTGCTTGTGAGCGCCCACAGCAGTCGCATAGTCCACATCGCGGCCCTCGGTGAGTTCGCATTCATGTTGCGGACGCTGCAGGAATACGCAATTGGAGGGCTTGTGGTTCGCCTGCTCAATCGCCTTATCGATCAGCGGCTTGTATTCAACCACGCGGTTTGGCTCAAGACCGCAGGAAGCGGCGATAATAACTTTGGGTTCGCAATCATTGATGCGTGTAGCGAGTTCGTGGGAGGCAAAACCACCAAACACGACGGTGTGGACGGCACCGAGCCGCGCCGTTGCCAACATGGCGGCCACCGCTTCGGGCACCATCGGCATATAGATCAGAACCCGATCGCCCTTGACCACATCAAGATCACGCAAGGTTGCAGCAAGCGCACGCACTTCATCGCGCAAGTCGCTATAGGTCCAAATGGTCTTGGAGCCGGTGATGGCGCTGTCATGAATGATAGCGGGCTGTTCGCCGCGGCCATATTTTTCGACATGACGGTCGACCGCATTGTAGCAGGTATTGCAGGTGGCGCCAGCAAACCAGCGGCCATAGACGCCCTGGTCGGGATCAAAAATCTTGTCGGCCGGTTTGAACCAGTCGATCTCCTGCGCTGCGGTTTCCCAAAAAGCTTCGGGCGCGTTCTGCCAGCTTTCATAGACGTTGTGATAATTTGATCCGCTCATGCGCCAATCCTCCCCGGGGGCAATCTGTTTTGACGCAGTCTATTGATCACTTTTCGCTATGACCATCCCGACTTTTGAACAAGGGAAGGTTTGATCTGGCGCAATGCAAAGTTTGATCGTTCCATTGCATCCGGACAATTCAATGCGGTTGATTGCGGTGCTGTGAACTGGCTTGCGAGGAGCGAATGCCAGACGAAAAGCCAAACCCGGTCTGTCAAAAAAGCTAGTCGGCGGTTTCAAGCCTTATCACAACAATCCCGGTTTTTTGCCCCGACTCGACATATTGGAACGCCTCGACAATCTGATCGAGTGCATAGCTCCGATCGAATATTCCCCTATACTTTCCTTCAGCCATCAAGCCGGCCAGTCGTTGGATGAATTCCGGCGCATCCTCAGGGAAAGGCGTTTGGACACGCCTGCTTCCAACCATGGCAAAATATGCACCAAGGAAAATGTTCGACCAGCCGGGACCAAGATCGGTTGCAGCAAAAATGCCATTTTTCTTCAGCAGCGCGCGGCAAGCAAACCATGACGTCTTGCCGACCGCATCGAA
>JABDPD010000034.1 GCA_013042895.1 Boseongicola sp.
CGGGGCAGGCAGGTCGGCAAGATCGACGTCGCGGGCCGCCGCGATCTCTTCTTCTGTGCGGCGACGGATAAAGACTGGCTTGCCGAGCCAGAGAACCGTGAGCTGCGAGCCCGGGTCGAGGTCGCCAACATCAACGCGGATAGACGAAAGCGCCTGAACGTCTGCTGACGGGTTCATTTGGTTGACCAGCGGCCAAACTGCGGCACCGGCTGCCACGACACCTGCGCCACCAGTGGCGTAGTATAGAAAGTCCCGGCGTGTGCCTTCGTGATCATCTGCGTGCGACACGAGTTTCTCCATTATTTGCGGGGCGTTTGTTGCCCAACCCATAGGGGCGGATGGAATCCGCCTACTTGGTGGGCACATCTATCGCTAAGGTGTTGGGTCGTCCAGCGGACAATCGAGCGCACTCTGTTAAAGAAAAGCAAACCAGCGCAGAGATTTGGCGGATTCAGCACCCAACCATGGCAGTTTGCCGCAGATTGCCGGGTCGAACAGTGATTCTGGGCAAAAAAAGTGATCGCCTGGAAGTGTTCGATTGTGCTTTTTCAGGAGGGTACAGTCGCCAGCATCGACTCACGCTGGGAGAATGTCTCGTACCACGCAGCAAGGGATACCCGCCCATCACGCCAGTTTCGATCCGCATTTCGCAGATCTAGGTAGCCAAGTGCGCAGGCTACTGAAATCTGTCCCATCGTCACGTTGCCGTGCAGATGGCTCATCCAGCGGTCGTCGAGAACAGTCAGAGCTCGGTCGATTTTGCCCCACTGGCCTTCAACCCAGTCGTCAAAGCGTTTTTCTTCCGGGCGAAGTCGCCATTCGTAGGCCATGAGTAAGGCGGCGTCGATTATGCCTTCACCTGTGGCTTCGAGTGTTAACACTTCATAAAGGCGGGTTTCTGGATAGAAGCGGTTGCCTGAGAGATCGTCGAGGTACCGGCAGATCACCCGGCTATCGTAGATTGCGGGGCCGTCCTCCCGAAGGAGTGCGGGGACCTTGCCGAGCGGATTAACGTGGATCGTTTCGTCGTTCGGCGCGAGCGGCGTGCCACTGCCGGGAACGAAGGTCACCTGATCCAGCAAGCCACACTCGCGCAGGAGAACGTCGACCTTGCGCACGTAGGGTGATGTGGCGCTGTGGAAGAGGGTCATGCCCATTGTGAGTACTCCTTATGCAATGAGGGATGAGCCTTCGAAGCCTTTGATCTGCGCTTGTGTCAGAGCACCCTCGAGTCGAGGTTCCGTGAATCGGACTTCGGCAAATTGCTCGGTACGCCCTACGAGTGGCGTTTCGACGAGGATTCGGTGAGTTTTGCCAACTTGCGATTTCAGGTGCCTTTGAGCGGCCGCGTCGCCTGCGGCGCGAAGTTGAGCGGCGCGCGACTTGATTTTGCGACCATCGACTTGGGGCATCCGCGCTGCGGGCGTGCCAGGACGCTGGGAGTAAGGAAAGACGTGCAGCCAGGTGAGGTCACAGTCCTCAATCAACTTCAGTGAATTCTCGAACATAGCGTCAGTTTCGGTCGGAAAGCCTGCAATGATATCGGCCCCAAATGTCATTTCGGGGCGAAGCGCCTTGGCTTCAGCGCAAAATGCAACGGCATCATTGCGCAGGTGACGGCGCTTCATCCGTTTCAGCACCATGTCATCGCCAGCCTGAAGCGACAAATGAAGATGCGGCATAAGGCGTGGTTCCGTCGCGATGGCTTCCACAAGAGCTGGATCGACTTCGATCGAGTCGATTGAAGATATGCGAAGTCGCGGAAGGTCAGGGACCAGCTTTAGAATGCGGCGTACGAGATCGCCGAGTTTTGGCGATGCGGGAAGGTCTGCTCCCCAACTGGTCAGATCAACACCGGTCAGTACAACTTCATTAAACCCGCGGTCCACGAGCCGTTTAATCTGATCGACGACCACGCCAGCGGGAACTGAACGCGAGTTTCCGCGTCCGTAGGGAATAATACAAAAAGTGCAGCGGTGATCGCAGCCGTTTTGTACCTGCACGTAGGCACGGTGGCGCCCGAAGCCATCTATGAGATGCCCCGCAGTTTCGGTCACAGACATGATGTCGTCGACTTGAATCCGCTCAGTTTCGCCGATGAAGCTGGAGGCACGGTTCCAAGTCTCAGGTGTCATTTTTTCAGTGTTGCCGAGCACGAGGTCAACTTCGTCCATTTTGGCAAAGCGCTCAGGTTCAGTTTGCGCTGCGCAGCCAGTTACGATCATCTTCGCACCGGGATTGTCCCTGTGGAGGCGGCGGATCTCCTTTTGGCTTTTGCGCACAGCTTCTGCTGTGACTGCGCATGTATTGACGATCACCGCGTCAGACAGGCCAGCGGCATCTGCCATCTCACGCATCGCTTCAGACTCGTAGGCATTCAGGCGACAACCAAGCGTTGCGAATGTTGGGACTTTACGCTCCATTTTGGATGCGCCCGAGAAATTCGTGAGTGAAGTGGCCCGAGAAGACGTGCTCGGTTGCGCCGGTCATCCAGACACCGTCATCTCGCCATTCAATTTCGATCTGTCCGCCATCCAGGTCAATCTTGATGTGGCGTCCTGTTAGTCCGCGGCGGGCCGCCGCAACTGCAACGGCACAAGATGAGGAGCCAGACGCAAGGGTTACACCAACGCCGCGCTCCCAGACGCGCATGCGAAGATGATCGGGTGCAACGACGCTGGCAAACTGCACATTCGTGCGTTCGGGAAACAATGAATGAGTTTCGATTTCAGCACCGAGCGTTTCAAGCTCGATCGCTTCTGCGTCATCAACAAAGAAGGTGCAGTGGGGATTGCCCATCCCAGTTGCGACAGGATCGCCTTCGATTGGTAGGTGAAGTGTATCGACGTCACGAGCAAGCGGAATGGTCTGCCAGTCCGTAAACGGCTGGCCCATGTTCACGCGTGTCAAGCCGTTCGCGGCATCCTCACATGCGAGAATTCCGCGTTCGGTTCTTAGGGTCAGCGACGTAAGGTTAGTCTCATTCATGATGTGACGCGCGATGCAGCGCGTGGCGTTTCCGCAGGCGGAAGACAATGAGCCGTCGGCATTAAAGAATGTGAGCTTTGCAGTGGCATCATCAGTGTTTTCGATGACCGCCAACTGATCGAAGCCAACTCCCTTGTTACGGTCTCCGACGGCGCGCGCGACCTCATCCGTGACAACCGGTCCGCCCGAGCGGCGGTCGATCACGACGAAGTCGTTGCCCAGCCCATGCATCTTCATGAAGGGCAAGCCGGAGGAGTGAGTCTCTGCAGTCATAGCGGGCATATACGCCTGCATTCGTGATCTGCAAAGGGAGCGGGGCGATTAACGTAAGATTTCCGTCGCAAGGCGTAGTTCCATCGCACGCTCTGCAGTAATGATCCAAATGTCATCGAACGGCACTTTGTACGCAGCCTCATTCACAGCTCCGAAACCGAACCTGCGCCAATATGGTCGGTCCACTGACAGGCCAAACTCACGATCTTCGGCAGCATGTAGGCCCAACTCGGCTTCAGCGGCGATAGAGCGTTCACGACCAGCTATAAAAACGTCGACACAGGCCGAAATACAGCTGAACAACACTGCCGTATTGATCTTCTCGGCGGCAATGGTGCGTCCGATCTGATGAGACGCCAGAAGGTCGCCGCCGGGGCTTTGGGCGATCACTAGGCCGTCGATTTCTGTGTACTCAGCGAGAGACTGGAAAACATAGGAGGTGTCGGGTGTGATCTCTCCATCAAGAACCAGCACCTGCCCGCCATCTTCGAGCGTTTCCACAAAGAGATTGCCGCCAACGGCTTCAGCGCTGGGGCTGACAAGCAGACCATTTGAAGAAGCTCCACAGGCCGCGAGGCCGAGCAGCATTGCCGAGGCAAGGTAGAATTTTCGCATCGTGATCCTAACGGGAGGGAAGCAAGTTTCGAACGTGACGGCACGGGAGGGTTCGTGTCAAGGCGGCGCGCCGTCGCTTTGCCGTTAGCCGTGGTCTATTTGCCCTTGACGCACCGGCGCGCTGCGTTTACCTCCGCGCCCGAGTGGGCCGTTAGCTCAGTTGGTAGAGCAACTGACTTTTAATCAGTGGGTCGCAGGTTCGAATCCTGCACGGCTCACCACTGAAATCCTTTAGGAAATCATTAACTCGCGTTCTCCGCGACCTGGGGGCGTCGTGCGCTAAGGTGTGCTGGAGTCTTGAGGTTCCCGATGTGAATCCTTGACGTTGCTGGTTTGGGCTCCCAATAATGTAAAGTATGAATATTACGCGCGCTAATTTTCGAAATGGCGGATTGGGCTGGTTTTCCCCTTGCTCAGACAGGTCTGAGGCGTGTGCCAAAGGATGTCGGAGTGACAAGGATGAGTGACGAGCAGATTCGCAATATGGAACAGTTCGCCAGCGTGAGCGGGATTTCCCGGCCGACCGTTTCGAAATATTTCAACGATCCTTCTAGTGTTAGGAAGTCAACGAGGGATCGGATTGAAGAGGCGTTGGAGGAGCACGACTTCCGACCAAACGTCTATGCAATGAACCAGAACCGTCGACTGACCAAGACCATTGGAATTGTCGTTCCCTATCTGGCGGACCCGTTTTTTGGCGAGATTGCGCGCGTGATAGAGCGGCGGTGTATTGAGGCTGGTTTCACGCCTCATTTGTTTAGTTCGCATGGCGAGGTTGCGCTTGAGAACGAAATTCTGGACGGGTTACGTTCCCTGAAGCCCGCCGGGGTGCTTTTGGCGCCGCTTGGTCGACTTTCCGACAAATCCGCTATTGAGACGTTCTGCAAATATGTACCCACCGTTCTATTCGACAGTAATATCGAAGGAATGGGAGAGGCCTTTGTCGGGTCAGATAACCACAGTTTTGTCTCGCAAACAGTCGAATACCTAAGTCGAACGGGGGAGCCTCCGTGTTTCTTCGAGATGCGCAACCCGGCGAACCCAAATGCTAACAAACGGCGACATGCCTATCTGACAATGATGGAGCGACTTTCGCTAGAGCCGAATGTCATCAAGATTGATGGCGAAGGCTGGGCTTTTGAGGAAATAGGACGACAGGGCGGTTTGAAGCTCTTGGCCGAAAAGTCGCTTCCTACTGATACGGTGCTTTGCAGCAATGACCGTCTGGCAATCGGACTTTTGTCCGCTTGCTATGAAGCAGGAGTGCGAGTCGGGCGTAGCGCGGGATGTGATCTTCGGGTCGCGTCTCATGATGATCATCCCTATGCGCGGTTTACCTGTCCGCCTCTTACAACAGCAGCGCACGACTATAATGCGGTCTCGGATCAGTCTTTCGAAACGCTGTATCGGTTAATTGAAAGTGGAGGTCGGTTTGATGGTCGAACTGAGTCGCTCTATCCGGCGCGTTTGATCATGAGGGAATCTGCCTGATCTTACAGGAATTTTACGCGCGTAAACTTTTTATTGACTTCGCGTCATAAAAGCTGTTTCTTGATTCTTGAGATATTTTGGTGCCAAGGGAGGAAATCTAATGCATCTCAAGAACGCACTCTGTGCGGTAAGCGCACTTGCAATGGTCGCAGCGACCGGAGCAAATGCAGAGTCACTCACAATCGCAACAGTGAACAACGGCGACATGATCCGTATGCAGGGTTATACCGACGATTTCACAGCTAAGACTGGCCACACTGTCGAGTGGGTCACACTGGAAGAGAACGTACTTCGCCAGCGTGTAACAACCGACATCACCACAAAGGGTGGTCAGTTCGACATCATGACAATCGGTATGTACGAAACACCGATCTGGGGTGCCAATGGTTGGCTCGTCCCACTTGATGATCTTTCTGCTGAATATGATGTTGGTGACATCCTGCCAGCTATGGCCGGTGGCCTGAGCCACGAGGGAACGCTTTATGCGGCGCCTTTCTACGGCGAAAGCTCGATGGTTATGTATCGTACCGACTTGATGGAAGCTGCTGGCCTTGAAATGCCGGACGCACCGTCCTGGTCGTTCATTGCTAAGGCTGCGCGCGCCATGACTGACCGCGATGCCGACATCAACGGCATTTGCCTTCGCGGCAAAGCTGGTTGGGGTGAAGGCGGCGCTTTCATCACAGCAACATCGAACTCGTTCGGTGCACGCTGGTTTGATGAGGACTGGAACGCTCAATTCGATACACGCGAGTGGTCGGACACACTGAACTTTTTCGTCAACATGATGACTGACTCCGGTCCTGCCGGTTACGCGACAAATGGTTTCAACGAGAACCTGTCGCTGTTTAACCAAGGTAAGTGTGGCATGTGGATCGACGCGACTGTGGCTGCGTCTTTCGTAACTGGCGACGACTCGACTGTTGCTGACAGTGTTGGCTTCGCTCTGGCACCAGACAACGGCATGGGCAAGCGC
>JABDPD010000201.1 GCA_013042895.1 Boseongicola sp.
GTCACTGACCGTGGCATGAAGGGCGATAGCGGCACGGGCGGCGATTTCATACGATATGGCAAGAGCCGTTAGCGCTTCGCGGCCAGTTAACTCGGGTCGTGTTTTGGCGAAAGCGAACAAGGCGGGGACCAAAGCACAGCCGATGTGGCCCTTGGCCGGGTTGTAGCCGTCATGGGCGTCGAGGTTGTCGATTTGGGTCGCGGCGGCGAAGGCTGCCCCTGGGATCGAGACAGCGCGGCCGTCGAACATCATCGGTGCTGCGTGTTTGTCGGAGGCGGCCGCGTGAAAGGAGAAGGCATGTTCACGCGCGAGTCGTCCCGCGTCCATGTGCGCCGCACCAGCGGCCACGCCGATAGTATCAATCAGCAAAAGTGCGGTCATTTCCAGCGCGCTTTCCGGAACGTTGTCTCCGGTCAATGCGAAGGCTGCGATGTTGTCGAAGGTCATGTTGTACTCCTCTCCAAAAGCCGGCCGTATCCTTTGATAGGGTCCGTCAGACCGATTAGAGACGTCGCCTGAAAGACCATCGCCTGATTGGAGGAGATCACTGGCTTTCCCAGTGCCCCTTCCAGCCGAGCAATGATCTCGACGCTGCGCATGTCGGTGCAGGACAGAACGATCGCGTCGGCCTCGGGGTGATCTGCGGCGAGACCGAGGTTGAAAACCGCTTCGGGACCTAGATCACCCTGCCCCTGATTGCTCAGCACCTCGCCAATTTCAGAGCGTGTGAGGGTCTCGATCCCGGAGGCGGCGAGAAAGCCAATCGCCATATTGTTGATCGCCGCCACATAAGGTGAGGCGAACCCGATGCGGCGGGCGCACAGAGACTTTAACGAATGTACAAGGGCGCCTGCGGCCGTCACGGTTTGTGCACCACTTTCAGTCTTTATCTTGGCCGCGAGGTTTCGGTCGAACTCGGGTCCGTGCGTCAACGTGGCCGAGGTGCATCCATAAAAGATCACATCGGGTCGAACCCCCTGAAGCAGTTGAAGCGGTTCATCCAAATCCGAGGCCCCAAGCCCGCGCATTTGCTCAGCGTCGGGGATCTCGTCTACGTCATAGCCACCCAGCCTCGCGAAATGCACGGACACTCCGTCGGGCGCCAAAAGAGCCATGTCGGGTTCGAGGTTGGTATTCGTAAATGGAACAAGCACCCCGAAACGCGCACGTCCACGTGAGACTGTCATCAAGTTCCCTCCCCCGCCCAGCGTTCCAAGAGCTTGGCGGCTTTGTCCATACCTTCGTGATCGCCAACGGTCGCGCGCAAGCAATGGGAAAGGCCAACACCGCCTTGTGGTCGCAGGAACATCCCTTCGCTTTGAAGAGCGAGGTCCGCTGAATGCGCGGCCCCAGCGGTGTCAAAGCGGATCAGAACAAAGTTTGTGAAACTCTCCAGAACATCAAAACCTGACGCCCGGAGCCGATCGCTAAATGAACCTCTGAGCGCAGACGTCAAAGCGCAGGTTTCGCGCATGTAAGTTTGATCCAGAACCGCAGCCAAAGCGGCGGCCTGACTGGCAACCGAGAGGTTGTTGGGGTTCATCACTTTGCGAATCTGGGAAGCGACATCGGTTGGAAACAGACCCCAGCCCGCGCGCATTCCGGCGAGGCCGTACGCCTTTGAGAACGTCCGCAAGATCACGGTATTGCCACGCTCGACCATATCAAAGGTCGTTTCGTTCAGAAGGTCAGCGAACTCGCCGTAAGCCTCATCGATGATTAAGAGGACGTGGCCGGGCAGACCTTCGCGCAGCCGGGTGAGTTCGGATCGTGGAATACGCGTTCCAGTTGGATTGGCAGGGTTGGCGATGCAGACAATGCCGGTGTCTGGCTGAACGGCTTGCAGGAGTGCATCGATTGAAACAGTGCAATCCGTCTCGGGAGCGGAATCAAACCGGGCACGCGCCATCCTCGCTGCAGTGCGGAAGAAAGGATAGACGTGATCGGGCGCAAGGACAGCCAAATCTGGTGAAGCGTAGGCCTGCATGAGGCATTCGATAAGCTCCATCGAGCCATTGCCACAAAGGATGCCGCTTTCAGGGATTTCATGGATTTCTGCCAGCGCGGCACGCAATGCGCTCCAGTCAGGATCGGGATATAGATGCGCGCTTGCTAACGCCTCAGAACCGGCCGCAATGGCGTGAGGGCTTGGCGCACGGAAACTCTCGTTTTGTGATAGCGATATGAGTTTTTTGCCCTTCGGTGGGCTTAGATCAGCGAGCGCGTAAGGCGACATATCTAAGACGTGAGGGACTGGGCGGATCATGGCTTTATCCCATAACTTGTCTTGGCTGCAGCCCGGCTTATCACGCCGTTCTCGATGTCTTCGAGAACTTTCCCGCGGTCTCGCTCGCTCGGATCGCCAAACCCCGCTCCGCCCGGGGTTTCAAATGTCAGCACTTCGCCAGCTTTCACCACAATCTCACCTTTGCCCGGCAGAGGATCTCCATTCGCACCGATGCGGATGCACCCCGGCGCACCGGCTTCTCCGCCAAAGCGGCCCTGTGCTGGGTTCAGGACACGCTCGACCGACAAGAACAGCATGAAGTCCTCGGATTGAGACGAGGTCACCTCGATATGCTGACCCAATCCGCCACGCATTTTGCCTGCACCACCGCTGTCGACCTTCAATTCACGGCGTGTGATCAGAACCGGGGCCACGGCCTCGGTCGTCTCAACTTGAGAACCCCAGACACCGGATGGAAATGCTGTCGCAGACAAACCGTCCAGACCCGGGCGCGCGCCAGTACCTCCGCTGAAAACAAGCTCCAGCGCAAATTGAGTGTCCCCTCGAGAAACCGCCTCTGCGGTGTGGCGAAGCGGCAGGTCGTACATGCAGGAGGCCCCTTCCGCCGGAACAAGGTCGGGTACGGCTTGAGAGAGGCACCCATACACCAGATCCGGAGTCATCTGCCCAAGCGTGTGACGCATGGCAACGGGAGACGGGGATTGCGCGTTCAAGATGCAATCCTTAGGCCCCGTCACAATGAAGGGCGCGAGCGATCCGGCGTTGTTGGGAATGTCTGGTCCGATT
>JABDPD010000038.1 GCA_013042895.1 Boseongicola sp.
ACAAACGGAAGGCCCGCGATGATGGTCAAAGGATCAGTGAGAGCAACCTTTTGTCGCTCGCGTTTTTTGGTGGCAGCCCTGCCGCGAAATTTGCACAACGACGGTTTAGGCACAAAACACGAAAGCAGCCATTTGCATTACAGCTTAACATCGTCGTTGGGCTTCAGATCGCGAGCATCTTTGCGGCGACAGGCTGGCTGGTCTGGAATTAGCAAGCTTAGAGCAAATCACCCGGCCAAAAAAACCGGGCGATCTGGAGTGTTCGGTTTGACTATGTCCGAACCAACTTCTCGTAGCTCTCTGCAACGTCACGCGCCAATGCGCCAACCTCGAAATTGTAGTCGCCGATCTGACCGACCGGGGTAACTTCCGCGGCAGTACCGGTCAGCCAGCATTGCTCAAACCCCTCGAGTTCGTCAGGCATAATATGGCGCTCGTGTACTTTGATCTGACGATCTTTCAGCATGCCAACAACCGTTTGCCTCGTTATCCCGTTAAGGAAGCAATCCGGCTTTGGCGTATGAACCTCGCCGTCCCGAACAAAGAAGATATTCGCGCCTGTCGCCTCCGCAACGTACCCGCGATAATCAAACATCATCGCGTCAGAACACCCTTTTGCTTCTGCCGCATGCTTGGACAAGGTGCAGATCATATAGAGCCCAGCGGCCTTCGCATGGCTCGGGATTGTTTCAGGCGATGGTCGCTTCCATTTGGCGATATCAAGCTTCGCGCCTTTCATTTTGGCGTCGCCGTAATAGGCACCCCACTCCCAGGCAGCGATTGCAAGCCGGACAGGGTTCCTCGCAGACGCGACTCCCATATCCTCGCCTGCACCACGCCATGCGACTGCGCGCACGTAGGCGTCGCTGAAACCACTGGCGGTCAATACTTCCTGCTTTGCGGCTTCAATCTCGTCGACGGTCCAAGGAATTTGAAAGTCGAGCTGACCCGCGGAGAAATGCAGGCGCTCAGAGTGCTTCCGGCTCTCAAAGATCTTGCCGTTATACGCTCGTTCGCCTTCAAACACGCTTGAGGCATAATGCATCGCATGGGTCAGAATGTGCACATTGGCATCGCGCCAATCCACCATCTTTCCGTCCATCCAGATCAGTCCGTCGCGATCATCATATGCGCCTGCCATGTCGGCCTCCGTTTGCAAAAGTTGCGCGTTTAGGTCCGCAACGGTCATAAAATTGCGGAAAATTCGAGAATCGCTACCAGTCGAGACTTGGAATGTCAACAAGGCTGACATAATGTTGGATTAAGCAAGAGAGGTTGTGATGGCAGATTCTGGTGGCCCCCCGAGCGGTGAAAGCCTGCTTTTTCTTACTGATGATCAATTGCGCAAAGGCATTGAGGCCATGTTCTTTGCCTATCGTGGGTTCACGGCAGATCCGGATCGGATTCTCGCGGAGAAAGGCTACGGCCGCGCACACCACAGAGCTATTCATTTCATCAACCGATCACCCGGCACCACTGTTAACAATTTGTTGTCGATCCTTGGAGTGACCAAACAATCTCTAAACCGAGTCTTACGCACGTTGATGGAAGACGGTCTTGTCGAGAGTCGTATTGGGAAACAGGACAAACGCGAACGTCACTTGTTTCTCACCGAGACGGGGCAATCGTTGGAACGCGAATTGTCAGATGCACAGCGTGAACGGATGCGGGGAGCCTTCCGCCAAGCCGGTCCTGACGCCGTATCAGGTTTTCGTCATGTGCTCGAAGCGATGATGGACGCCGATACCGCACGGCACTACAAGCGCCTTAAGGAGGTTGGTTCATGAGTTTGTCGGACGTCCATTTGCTCATCGTCGATGATGACGAGCGTATACGCGGTTTGCTTCAGAAGTTTCTGATGCGTCATGGTTTCCTCGTATCCTCGGCGCGCGACGCAGCGCACGCGGACCGGATTCTCAGCGGTCTCGACTTCGATCTCGTGGTGCTTGATGTGATGATGCCCGGCGAAGATGGCGTGAGTTTCTGTAAGCGACTGCGTGAAACACGCGACCTTCCAATCCTGTTGCTCACGGCAAAGAACGAAACCGACGACCGAGTGGCAGGTCTCGAAGCAGGTGCAGATGACTACCTCGCAAAGCCTTTTGAGCCGAAAGAGCTCCTTTTGCGCATTAACTCTATCCTGCGGCGCGTGCCAGCAACAGAACCGGCGGACGTTGCTCCAAAGGTGCTTCATCTTGGAGCGCTCAGATACGATGTCGAGAAAGGTTCGCTTTGGCAGGGCGAGAATCCAGTCCGTCTAACAGCGACTGAGAGCCAACTGATGCGCATTTTTTCTGGAGCGCCCGGTGAAGCCATGTCGCGTTCCAAGCTGGTTGAAGACCTTGGCCGCGATGGTGGGCAAGCGCAGGAACGGGCCGTCGATGTTCAAATAACCCGCCTGCGTCGAAAGTTGGAAGCCGATCCCAAACAACCGCGTTACCTCCAAACAGTGCGTGGTGCGGGATACATGCTTTCGCCCGACTGATCCGAAGTTACGGAACCGAACACTCATGACGACAGCGCTTTTTTCTCACGATTCTGCACTAGACCACGTCACACCTGAAGGTCATCCCGAAAGCACATTTCGCTACGAAGCCATTCAAACGGCTTTGTCGAATCCGCATTTTGATCCGCTTGATCGCCGCGAGGCTCCGCTGGCCGGTCGCGCGGAAGTTCTCCGGTGCCATCCCGCGACATATTTCGACCGGGTTGAGGCCTCGATCCCGACGTCTGGTACATTTGCACTCGATGGGGACACTCATGTGGTTCCGGGATCACTGGAGGCGGCTTTGCGCGGTGTCGGTGGATGCAATGCAGCGACTGATGCCGTTCTAGCAGGTGATGCCGCAAACGCCTTTGTCGCGATGCGCCCACCGGGACACCATGCAGAAACTGAAACTGCGATGGGCTTCTGCCTCTTTGGTAACGCCGCCATTGCAGCCAAGCGCGCGCTTGATCACCATGGTTTGTCTCGCGTCGCTGTACTGGATTTCGATGTGCATCACGGGAATGGAACGCAAGACCTGCTTTGGAATGAGGAGCGCATCCTCTTCGCATCATCGCACCAGATGCCGCTGTATCCCGGCTCTGGCGCGGTGCATGAAACCGGCGCACACAACAATATTCTAAACGTCCCGCTCGCGCCCATGACTGGCGGCGTCGAAATGAAGCGTGCTTGGGGTGACTTCATCTTGCCTGCCGTCGACGATTTCGCGCCAGAGTTCATTATCATCTCAGCGGGTTTTGATGCCCATGCAGCCGATCCCCTCGCAAATCTGAATTGGAGTACCGAGGATTTTGTTTGGCTGACCCATGCCATTTACGACGTCGCGGATGCGCACGCGAAGGGGCGTGTGGTCTCGACACTTGAGGGCGGGTATGATCTGAACGCCTTGGCCGCGAGCGTCGCGGCGCATGTGGATGTGCTGATGGAGCGAGGGGCATGAGCGAAAAACCAGTAGCTGAGATGAGTTTCGAGGATGCGATGAGCGCTCTTGAAGGTGTCGTAAATCGCCTTGAAGCCGGCGATGTGCCCCTTGAGGACTCGATCAAGCTCTACGAGCGCGGCGCCGAGTTGAAGGCGCATTGTCAGAAGAAATTGGCTGAAGCCGAAGAGAAAGTCGCTCAGATCACCTTCGACGAGAATGGCCAGCCCAGAGGTACGACACCAGTCGATCCGGCATGACTTTTCGCGAACGGCTGCAAGGCGTCGCGGCGGAAATCGATGCGACGCTTGAAACGTACTTCAGCAAGCACCCAGCAATCCTTGAAGAAGCGATGCGCTATGCCGTTTTGGGTGGCAAGAAACTTCGTGGGTTTCTCGTGGTTGAAACCGCATCACTTCACGGAGTCGATCGCGAGGTCGCACTCAAGGCTGCCGCCGCAATTGAGTGCATCCACGCTTACTCACTCGTCCATGACGATCTCCCCTGTATGGACGACGATGATCTTCGGCGCGGAAAGCCAACTGTTCACAAGAAATGGGATGATGCGATAGCGGTCCTTGCAGGCGACGCGCTTCAAACACTCGCGTTTGAGATTCTTGCAGGATTGGATATAGCGGCGGATCGCAAAGTGGAGCTAATTGCCTGTCTCGCACTGTCTTCAGGGAAAGATGGGATGGTACTTGGGCAAATGCTCGATATCGCTGCCGAAACCGCGCCCGAACCCCTGAATATTGAAGAGATCATCAAGCTTCAAGCTCACAAAACTGGTGAGTTAATCCGATGGTCCGCGATGGCAGGGGCGATTCTCGGAGGCGAAAACCCCGCGGCGATGTCAGCCTACGCCACGGCCCTTGGTCTGGCGTTCCAGATTGCGGACGACATCCTTGATGAGACCGGCGATGAGGCAAAGACTGGCAAGCGTCTTCACAAAGACGCCGAGGCTGGAAAGGCAA
>JABDPD010000041.1 GCA_013042895.1 Boseongicola sp.
CGGGCGTCCAACAAGGCAACATCCTGCGGCGTTGACACGACTATTGCGCCATCGAGGTGGGCTTTCTGCGCCAAGGTCATCTGAACGTCACCTGTCCCCGGTGGCAGGTCTACAATGAGGACGTCTAATGCGCCCCATTGAACTTGCGACAACATCTGCTGCAACGCTCCCATCAACATAGGGCCGCGCCAAACGACAGCCTGGTCTTCGTTGGTCATCAGGCCGATCGACATCATCGTGACGCCGTGGTTTCGCAATGGGAGTATGATTTTCCCATCTGGGCTCTGTGGACGACCCGACACACCTAGCATGCGTGGTTGCGATGGCCCGTAGACGTCTGCATCCAGCAACCCGACGCGGCGGCCTTCAGCCGCGAGAGCACAGGCTAGGTTTGATGCAACGGTCGACTTTCCGACACCGCCTTTTCCTGATGCGACAGCGATAATCCGGTCAATTCCCGGGATTTTTTCGGGGCCCGCAGGTTCGGCCTTGCGACCGGTGCCAAGATCTGGCGGGGGCTTTGGAGTGGAATGGGCCGTCATCACGATGGAGACAGCACTTGCGCCGAGGTTCTTAAGGGCGTCTTCGGCTTCGGATTTGGCGTTGGTGTAGGGCTCTGGGCTCTCAACCTCCATGACAAATCGGACTGAGGTGCCTTCGACGTTCAGAGCACGGACTAAGCCTGCTTCTACGAGGTTGGTTCCGGATGGCGCGTCGATACCTCTTAGGCACGCGAGCACTTCGTCGCGAGAAAGTGCCATTTATGCGCCTTCGATTTTACCAGTGACGACGTGCTCGAGATCGAGACCGTCGACAGTTAGAACCATCTTTGCTGAAAAGCTCTTGTCTTCGGCACCTTCCGCGTTTCGCATGGCTTCTTCTATTGCTTGCTGCGAAGTCACGCCGACCTGTTTGAGAAACTTGCGCATAGACATATTGAAGTCGTCACTCATAGGTATTCGCTCTCAATTTCTGAAAAAGTTGACGCGTTGACCCTAGCGCCCATAGGCTGACATGCAACCCGTTACGGGAAATGGAGCCGTCCAAATGCTGCAACGACTGGTGGTCATCTTATTGTTGGTAGCTTCGAGCGCGTCTGCACAATCTAAAGAGTTCACGCTTTCAGCCCCAGACGAATTGAGCGCGGAAGGTTTCCTGAAGCATATTTTGCCACGGTTTTCACTGAAGACCGGAATTCGCGTATTCCTGAATCCATCCCCCGCTGAACTCGAGATCGGCGCGAGCGGTACACCAGTGTTTCGGCGAGAGGACACGATCTATTTTGCGAGTAAGGCCGATGGGCCACACGCTGGCGCGTTCTTGAATTGGTTGGTGTCTGATGTCGGGAAAAGAACGATTGAGAGTTTCAGACCAGATGGGGTGGCGGCCTACAGCGCTGATGTGAGTATTCAGGCTGAAAGTGCAGAACTCGTTTTGACTGGCGACGTGAAACTGGGCGCCAAAGCCAGCTTGGAGAAGTGCGGGCGATGCCATGTGGTGAGCGAAGAGAACCGAATGGATGCAATCGGTTCCACGCCATCTTTTGCCCTTATGCGCAATTTCGTAGATTGGCAGGAGCGATTTCAGGCATTTTATGTTTTGAAACCGCACGGGGCGTTTACGCAAGTAGAGGATGTAACAGCTCCTTTTCCGAAACATCTTCCATCTCCCATCGCGCCAGTTGAAGTGACGTTGGATGAGATTGATGCCATCACCGCGTTTGTTGGCTCAATTGAGCCGGCGGATTTGGGGGCACCGCTTAACACCAAGTAGGTGGCTTAAGTTCAGTGATCTTTGCGCTTTGAGAAGTAGTCAGCAGTTGTACGAACGCGTGGGCGTTCGCCGCTTTGGAACGGATTGTCCTCAGAGTGGTATTGCGCCTGAATGCGGCAGTTATCGCACATCTGAATGAGCTTGGCGGCCTGCGACGTTGAGAACATTGAATGAGAGCCGGCGAGCTTCTCTGTTATGCGCTCTACAGTAGACTTCACACCGAACAACGAACCGCATTCTATACAGGCAAACGGCTCTTCTTCATGCATGACACGTTGTACTAAGGCTTCATCGGTCAGGTTCAGTTGGGGTTGCAGTGTAATCGCGTTCTCCGGGCACACACTGACGCACAGCCCACATTGCAAACAGGCATCTTCCTGAAAGCGCAATTGTGGGAGGTCAGCATTATCTCCTAAAGCTCCGGATGGGCACAGCGAGGCGCAGGCAAGACACAAGGTACAGGCATCGGTATCAACAATTGTTGCGCCATAAGGCGCGCCCTCTGGGAGCCCGAGAATTTCTGCATCGGGTTGAATTGTTTTGGCCGACAGCCTCGCAACCTGGCGACGGTTGCCCAGCGGAAGAACTGGCTCGCAGGTAACAGGGTCAATTTGGGCATCATACAGGTGCGCGCTCAATGTGTCGGGGTCTGAAGTGTCGAATACCTCTACCGAGCCTTCGCCGGCGATCGCACAAGCGAGCCGGCACTGACTTTCAATCACCTCGCGTTCGGTTGATGGTGACAAGAGTATGTCGACGTGCGCAAAGCCAGATGCCAGTGCGCCCAAGGCTTCTGCGTGACCAAAGCTTGCCAGCGCTTCCATTTCAAACGGAATAACGTCTGCTGGCAAACCACGCCCGAAACGCGCTGCCAGCGAGATCAATTCGCGACCGTGGTTCGCGTCGTGAACGAGGAGGTGTGCATCGGCACCACCCGCTTTGCGGTAGGTCGACGCAAGCGTAGTTAGGCGTTTGAAAACAGTGTCCACTGGAGGAGCGTCGTAAGTGATGGCTCCGGAAGGGCAGACAGATGAGCAAGAACCACAACCCGCGCATATCATCGGGTCTATTGCGACGTGCTCACCAGCCGACGTGATAGCCCCTGTTGGACAAACGTTCAGGCAATTTGAGCAAGCGGGTTTCTCAGCTCGGCTGTGCGCGCACAAATTCTCTTCAAGCCGAACGTAAAGAGGTTTTTCAAAGGTCCCGACAAGTTGAGATGCCTCGAGGATAGCTTTTGCGACCGAGGGCTGGTGAGTTGGATCAGCGCGAAGGTATCCTTCACGCTTTTCTGGTGAGGGCACGCGCGCTGGCTGTCCACTTAAGTCAAGGACGATATCACACTCTGAAACTGCCATGCTCTGCGGTTCGCCGAGAGTCATCTCGCCTCGGCCGCCGTAGTTTGGAAGTTGGAAGTCTTTGATTCTTATTGAAAATCCACCAAGTGCGCCAGAAACCTGATGCAATTGCCCGACGACACAATCAAAACGCCGGTCCAACGGTAACTCGTCGCCTGAATTCAAAAGCACAGTCACCGCCAGAGTGTCACACAACGTATCCGCGGCTTTAAGAGCTTCATCGCCGCCGAAGATCAAAATCGACCCTTCAGAGAGAACATCTACGGACTTTCCGACTTCCATTGATACGGCTGCTTCGGCGGCCAATGCTGCCATCTTGGGAGCGGTGTTTCCCTCGCCCCAACCCGCGCGGTCTCGAAGATCAACGAAACCTGAGACCTCGACATTCAGCTCCTCGGCAAGCTCTTCGAATATTCTGCGTTCTTGCTGACAGGCGACAATTGAATCACCTGATGAAATCTCGCTAGCGGCATCATTGATCTGAGAGACACAGAGGTTGGAATAAACACGCGAGAACGGAAGACCGCTGGCTTTAGAAATTGCATTTGCATCGAAGGACTGGCTGCCAAGGCAGTCGCATAGTACAAGCTTTTTCGCCATCCGGATTTCCTTCGCTTTTCTCGGAAAGGTTTCGCGAATAACAAGCTAGACGCGATTCGTTGCCACGGTAAACACTTATCCCTCGCGAAACCGATGCGAGAAGTTCTTTCTGCGACTGCAAAAGAAACACCGCTGTACATCGATTTCATTCAATTGATTTTTAATGTTGCCATATCGCGTTGGGTATTCATCATCCGTGCAGGATGCCGCGTCGCAGCGCGTCTAATTTTTGGATATCTTTTCTCAAGAAAGCTCTTTGTGAAAAGGGATTGTTCGTTCAAAGTAAGTGTAGGGAGAACGAACGCTTCGGAGAAAGCTTGACCACAAAAGACCAGAAATCGATTTCGCTACCTTTGGGCATTGTCGTCCGCAGTGCGCCCGGCGTTACGCAATGGGCGAAACAAGTGTGGAAGGCGGTTGGTGTTTTGCCTGGCGCAGCAGAGGCGGATTGGAAGGAAATTCGCCGCGAAGGTGATGTGGTAGAATTCCACGCTGCGACCGTCCCGTTGGTGCTATATCGGACTGACACAGAGGCTTATCTTTCCGGGCTTTCAACCAAAGTTCCTGCGATTTATGTCGTCATGCGCGAAACTGAAGACGATCGACCAATGGAAATCGTTCTGGCCACCGCATCGCCCTATGAAGCGCAGGACTATGCTGACACAGGCGAGGAACTCGTTGAGAAAGTTCCGATGCCAGAGGGGTTGGTTGCCTACATTCGCGATTACATAGAGCTCCACCATGAAAACGAAGTCTTCGTGAAGCGCCGTAGAAATAAATCGCGGGTCGACTTGAAGCAGGATGGGATTGGCGACGCCAGAATTCGTCAAGTGGCGGATGTTTATCGTGCGCCGCGTAGATCGGAGACAATTCATTGAGCGGTGAACAGAATTTCTGGTCCCGCCGAAAAGCGGGCGTGTTGGCCGAAGCCGAGGCTGAGAAGGCAGCGGTAGAGGCCAAAAAGCTTGCTGACGAGCGTGCTGTACTTGAAGAAAAGAGCGACGAAGAGCTTTTAGCCGAACTAAATCTTCCTGATCCTGAAAGCTTGAGGATGGGTGATGATTTTTCTGTGTTCATGACGAGGGCGGTTCCGGATCGATTGCGCCGCCGGGCACTTCGAGTCCTTTGGCGTTCTAATCCGACGCTCGCCAATGTGGACATGCTTGTAGACTACGGCGAGGATTTTACCGACGCTGCGCTCGTCGTTGAGAATATGCAGACTGCCTATCAGGTCGGTAAAGGTATGTTGAAGCATATTGAGGAAATGGCGCGCCAGGCCGAGGAGCTTGAGAACCCAAGCGAAGTCGAGCCTGAGGCAGAGGGCGAGGACCTTAAAGAGCTTGATGAACGCGAAACTCAGCCCGAGCCAGTTGAGACTT
Source organism: Boseongicola sp. (assembly GCA_013042895.1). GTDB lineage: Bacteria > Pseudomonadota > Alphaproteobacteria > Rhodobacterales > Rhodobacteraceae > Boseongicola. The sequence continues at coordinate 5,111 of JABDPD010000041.1, forward strand.
TCGAAGAGCCGGTGCTGGTTGCGGAGCTCAATGAGCCTGAGGAACTGATCGTTCCGACTGCGCGGCGGATGAAATTCAGAGTTGAGGAAACCACGTGAGCGCTGTCGAAGATATTCAGATTGCTTCGGAAGACCGTCTGCGGGCGGATCTTTACAACTTTCTGGGGCTAATGCTGTCCGCACCGCCTGATCAGTTGCTTTTGGACCAATGTGTCAATTTGACCGGCGATGAAAGCGAACTGGGTAGAGCAATCGCGGGTCTTTCAAGGGTTGC
>JABDPD010000043.1 GCA_013042895.1 Boseongicola sp.
CCTGATCGTTTTGATCGCTCCGTGCATCTTGGAGCGTCATGCGCCCTTTGCATGGGGTTTTTGTCGCCTTTTGCCATGACTTCGCCCCTCATGGATCATGGACCCAACGATTGCCTAACCACCTTCATTCACTGTCGGCGAGACGCCATGATTGGAAAGAGCGATGAGATAGGCATCAAGTACGCCCGCTGACTCGCAAAGGTCTACAGTAATGACATCTTGCGGGACAACGGACGGCTTGGGCAGTTGGCACGTCGATGAGGCAAAGACATTCTGAGCGGGATTTTGCTCAGATCGTTGACGCATATGGAAATCACGATGTGAACATAATAATGACCGATTTTCCACCTACTTGTCGGGTGAAGTTTTGCCCGAGTGCCGATTGTACTTGCCGGTCTAGGACCGAAACTCGGGGACCGGGACCTACCGAGCAGGTTGATCCGAAAGGAGAACAGCATGACGATAACCAAAGCACTTAGACCGATTTTGATCTTTGCGTTGATGTTTGTCGCGCTGCCAGCCATGGCCAAAATGACCTGCAAGGGAGAATGGCGCCGCGCGGCATTGACCAACTATGAGAGCTATCCTGACCCGGGCAGCGTTGAATGCGTCAAGTACAATGGATGCAAATGGGCTGGCCAGTTTTATGGCGTGAACGGCAAGAAGTCCGAGAAATGGGTGGAGAGCAATAATATCGCGGCTGTCCATCAAAAGCATTGGCGGAACTATGGCGGGAAATACCTTCGCCTGCGCCAGAGTCGTCGTGAAATCGTGGTAAAGGTCCTTGATCTTTGCTCGGACAAGGACTGCAACGACTGCTGCACCAATAATCTGGGGGGCGACGGCTACCTTATCGACATCGAGAAATACACGATGGAACGGTTTGGTTCAGGATCGGGTGTCGTGCAGTTCCAGGTGTGTAGCTGATCGGCGGATGGTCTCGTTGGCGCCGTGGCACCTATCGCGTTAGGATTCACTGAGTTCCTGCTGCGGAATTTTGGTAGTCGACACGGTTCTGCCGTGAGCGCGTGACAGGCCGATCGCGCGCCCGGGGTCGACCGACGACATCCTTGTTATCTTGCGCCAGCCTGTGAACCGCCCCGTCACAGCTCGTGATATCGAGCGCAACGCAACTATCCAGTAGATCTGACGGTAAAAGAACCTTTGCGTAAGGACCCAGGGCAGCAAACGTTTGTTTTCGTCGGGTTCAAGGCCGAAAGCGATGGCCGCAAGCGCTAGGTCCGATAGGAGATATGCGGCATAGGCGATGACCACTAGAACAGAGGTATCGTGCAACGCTGCAACGGGCCCATCGGCGACCTTTCCAATCAACGCGTACAAATTGACGAGCATCACGATGTCCGCAATTGGCGCAAACAGCGAGAAGACCGCACCGAACAGGAAAAGATCCGGGATAGAGACCAAACCGACAGCGCGACGTTCGAGAAAAGCTGACTTATGCTTCCACGCAATCTGGAGCATCCCGAAATGCCAGCGTAGCCGCTGCCGCATCCACTGGGCAATCGTCTCTGGCGCCTCTGTATAGGCGTGTGCCTTAGGCTCGTACACGACCTGATAATCTTCCCGGATAATTGAAACCGTGAGATCGGCGTCTTCAACTAGGGTATCAGAGTTGTATCCACTCGCGCTCTTCACTGCTTCGACTCGCCAGCCTCCGATAGAGCCGGGAACTACCATGATGCCGTTGAGCATTTCAAAGGCTCGTCGGTCGAGGTTCTGCGAAGTTATGTACTCAATCGCCTGGACCCTCGTTAGCAGGTTTCTCCTGTTGCCGACTTTGACGTTCCCTGCCACGGCGCCGATCTTGGGGTCATTGAAATGCCTGACCAAAAGTCCAATCGCTTCGGGCGAAATGATTGTGTCGGCGTCGATGGCGACGAAGATGGGTGTCTGGATCAGACTAATTGCGCTGTTCAGGGCTTCGGATTTGCCCCGGTTTTCTTGCCGGACAAGGCGGACGCGTGGGTCAGCACCAAAGGTTTCTGTTACCACTTTCGCGGTTTCATCGGTTGACCCATCGTCAACCACGATGACTTCGTCAATCGGATATGTGGACTCTAGCACTGACGCCACCGACTTCGAGATGACGGTCTCCTCACAATAGGCAGGTATGATCACCGTCACCGGCAATTCCGTGCCGTCGCTGCGATGCACCCGACGCTCTTTGATGAGCGCGAGGGCAAGTATCGCCAGCGACCGCAAAACGCCGAAGGCGATCACGAAAACGAAGATCGCGGTAGTCGAGGATTTTAACGACCGGATCAGCCAGAATGAAAAGTCACTCATCTGGTCCGAACCTTCAATCGAGCTTGTGTCTTTGAGTGGTTCAAACTGTCCGGTAATGCTGGTCATAGGGACAAATCTCAGGCCAGCGCCTCTGACCGCTTCGATGATCCCCGGCAAGGCTTGAACGGTCTGTGCGCGATTGCCTCCTGCATCGTGAAGCAAGATTACGCTGCCCCGGTCTTCTTGCAAGAGGGAGGAAACCGTCTCAACGATTCTGCCTGCACCGGGACGCATCCAGTCTGTCGAGTCGATTTCAATGCCGACGACCAAGTAGTTTTCTTGCGACAACAGGCTCAGAACGCGCGCCTCTTCCGGCGTTTCGGGGTTTTCGTCGAAACCGTAAGGGGCGCGGAACAGGTTGGTGAGTTTTCCCGTTGCGCTTTCGATTAGCTCCTGCGTTGCATGGAGTTCCAAGGTAAGTCGTAGTTCCGAAATTTCGGCGATGTTGGGATGCGAGTATGTATGCACCCCCAACTCATGCCCTTCCTCGACAATCCGTTGGGCAATCTCGGGCGAAAGCTGGACGCGCGACCCTACGACAAAGAAGACTGCCGGAACTTGGTATTGCTTAAGAATGTCGAGAATTCTTGGGGTGTATGCCCGGCTTGGCCCGTCATCGAAAGTGAGAACGACCGAATTCTCCGGCAGTGTTCCGCTCTGAGTGATGGTCAGCGCGCGTGGAATCGCTACGTAATTCACTCCGGTTATGAGACCGCTTTGTGAATCTGTCTCCAGAAGTCTCTGTCCGGTTTGGGCCGCGTTCTGAACCGTAAGCAAGGGGCCTTTCCCAGTGTATCTGACGTGAAACGCTTGCCGGACATGTTGCAGGGCGGAAGGGGCAGCAGTCGGGGTTGGAAAGCCTGCGGAAAGCAGATCCCAGACCCCCGGGTCCACACCGGAAACGGGCCATACCGCGATCCCGGTGATCTGATCGAAGGAAAGCTGCTTGAGTTGATTGTGCGCGCTCAACGCATCCAGCAACCAGATCTGATGTCTACGGCCCTGATCATCCCTGAACGACACGGCGGAGTTCAAGCTCTCTCGGTCCACGTCTATTTCGCCGCCATGGAGTGCGACCGCTTCGGTTACGTCAAAGAAATTGAGATACTCTGGGTTGGGCTGTCCGCTGACCCAGTCCATGCCGAAGCTGCCGATCGCGATGACTAGCTTCTCGGCAAGCAGCTTGCTCAAAAGTACAGAGAGCCTTTGTTCGTACCAACCCTGCCCGGCGAGGGGCGAAGGTATGCTGAGTGGTCCGGGCTCCTTAAATG
>JABDPD010000049.1 GCA_013042895.1 Boseongicola sp.
TTATTCGCCGTACCGGCAGCCGTATCCGTTGGACAACCACCGCTGATGGCGTGGTGCTGCATGACAGCTGGAGTCCATACCGCACATTTACTGTAGTTCCTTACTTCCCATTTTTCCGTAAAGGTAAAACTTCCGGTGTTGTGCGGCAGCTGTTATCGCCGCAAGAACAGTTCAACAAGATGGAGAGCCAAATGCTCCACATCGTAAATACCACCGCCAATTCCGGGTGGATTTACGAGGAAGGCTCGCTGCTTAATATGACCACCGAGGAGCTGGAAGAGCGCGGCGCAGAAACTGGCCTGGTAATGGCAGTGAAGCGCGGCTCAGACCGCCCCGAGAAGATCAGAGCCAACGAAATCCCCACCGGCCTGGATCGCCTGGCCTCACGTGCACAAAGCAACGTCGCAGGCATTGCCGGTGTTGAGGGCCTGGTTGGTTCGCCGACGCGCGAGGTTTCTGGTGTTGCGCTTGATCAACTCGAAGCACGCGGCTTGATACAGGTTGACGTGCCTTTCGATGCGCTCAAACGCACGCGCGGCCTGGTGGCGGCGAAGCTCTTGGAGCTTATCCAGGATTTTTACACTGAAACACGCATCATGCGAGTGACAGTAGGGAATGGGTTCAACAATCAGGACGAGGAGTTGATCATCAACGGCATGAATGCTGCGGGTGAGATTGTCAACGACGTCACGCTGGGAGAATACGACATCGTCGTTAGCACGCGCCCGGCACGTGACAACTACGAAGATGCCCAATTCGCCTACGCTCTGCAGATGCGTGAAGCAGGCGTGCTAATCCCGGATGATGTTGTGATTCGTCACTCCCCGCTAGACGACAAGGATGCCATTGCGGACCGTGTTGCTAGTCTGCAGGGCGTAGCTCCCCCGACCGAGGAGGAGCTACAACTTCAAGCGCAACAGATGCAGCTTGAAATTCGTACTGCCGAGCTGGAAGCTGGCAAGATCGAAGCTGAAATTGGTGAGCTGCAAGCACGCGCGGCTCAGCAATTCGCGAAAGCGCAGTCGCTGCAAGGTGAAAGCCAGCAGCAGGCGATGCAACTCGCGCTCAGTTACAAGGAAAAACTGGTGGATCTCCAGGCTAAATTGCAGATGTTCTACGACAACCTTGAGAATAAGCTACAATTGGCCGGTATCCATGCACGTAACAAGCGCGAGACGACAGTTATGGCCGAGGGCACCAAGCATTCCATCGCTGAGATGAATCTCCTCGCCAAGCCTGTCGCTCCAACGAGGAATTAACATGGCAAAAAAGAAACCCATTCAGGAGCAGGCTCCTGAGACAGAGATGATGAATCCGTTTGTGGGCGGCGAAGAGGATGACCTCATGGACATGGAATATGTCCAGGACGAGACCACGGTGTCTGTTGACACGCATCCGCCGTCAACTAAAGAGGAAGCCGAGGCACTGGCAGAGGGCAAAGAGGTTGATGAAGTAGATGATCCGACGCCGCCTGAAGATGCCGAAGCACCTAAAGAGGAGGCGGAAGCACCTAAAGAGGAGGCGGAAGAGGAAGAGCCGGTAGCTGAAGAGCCGGTAGCTGAAGAGCCTGACATCAAGGTACCAAAAGACCGGTTTGACGAAGTCAACGAGCGCATGAAGAAAGCGGAGCGCGAGACCAAATTACTGAAGGAGCAGTTAGAGGACGTTGTCAAGAAAAAATCTGAGCCCGAACCCGAGCCATTTGATTACGCGGCCAAAGAAAAAGAAGCGATGGACGCCGTTCTGGAAGGCGACACCGACAGGTACGCAGCACTTAGAGCTGAGATCCGAGACGCGGAGCGCGGCGAATTTTTGCGCGAAGCTCGCGAGCTTGCCGCCCAGGGTGATCAACAGCTCCAGGAATCCCTGACGTTTGAGGAAGCCGGGGCGCGCATTGAGCAGCAATTCCCGGAGTTTGTCGAAGACAGCGAGGCATATAACCCTGCTGCACGCGAAGACATGCTGGACCTGTACGTAGGTTATGCGCAGTCGGGCAAGTACTCGCGCGTCGAGGCGTTGCAACGCGCAGCAGAGCGCACCGCCAAGCTGTTTGGCTTAGGTGCTAAAGATGAGCCTGCGCCCGACAACGTGGTAGCCATGAAGCAGCCCAGCCCCAAGGCCAAGGCCGCTGCCGCGAATGCGCAGCCGCCGGTCATGGAGAGCAAGGCACAAGGCACTAACGAAGAGCCGCGGCGTGACATCAATTCGATGTCGGACGAGGAGTACGAGGCGCTGCCGGAGTCGACCAAACGACGCATGCGGGGCGACGTGCTGTAACGACGTTCTGCATGAAACCGACGACGGGGCCTTGTGGCCCCGTTTTCGTTATGGTTACAGTCCAGGTGCGCGACCAAGCCGTGTTAGAGCTTGGC
>JABDPD010000050.1 GCA_013042895.1 Boseongicola sp.
GCAAATTCTTGGAAAGCTCTCGCGCACGTTCTTCAAGCACAGGGTCGTCAAGAATCTCATCAGGTTGAACCGCCAGCGCCGGGCTGGCGAACATGAGGTACAGACCCAAAAGCATCGCGCGGATCATTCGGCAGGTACTCCACCCGCCGGTTTGGGTGTCTTGCGCGCGCCGGCCGCAACGCGGAATCGTCGATCCGTCAACGACAACAACCCTCCAAGCGACATGATGATAGCACCAGCCCAAATCCAGTTGGCAAAGGGCTTAATGAATGTCCGCACCGACCAACCACCGCCGCCCTGCGGATCACCAATCACAAGATAGAGGTCTCGGAAGACGCCGTTATCAATTGCAGCCTCAGTCGTTGGCATATTCGCCACTGGATAGATACGTTTTTCGGGGAACAGTACTGCCACATTCGCCCCATTTCGATCAACGCGCATCTCAGCCATGGTCGAGATGTAATTCGGTCCCTCGACCTGTCGCACATCAACAAGCGTCACATCATAACTTCCAACGCGAAAGCTCTCACCCGGCGTCGCAACCCGGATATCCTCGATCTGCCATGCAGTCAGCGCAGCGATCCCGATGAATGTAATTCCGAGACCGGCATGGGCAGTCACCCTCCCCATGTCGGCCCGCGGCAGGCGCAAAATGCGTCTCAAACGGTTGCTGAATGAACCCCGCCCGGTGCGCTGCCAAAGGTCGGCAGCAGATCCAAATACCAGCCAAGATCCAAGGGCTGACCCAATTGGGGCGATCAGAGAGCGCTCGGTTTGAATGACCCAGACGAGCGCCGCCACAGCAAAAGTCATCGCCATGACGATCCAAAGCGGACGCATGGTGTTTGCAATCTTGGCGCGTTTCCACGGAAGCATCGACCCAATTGGCAAGATCACGGCCAGCGCCATCATGAAGGGCGTGAACGCGGCGTCAAAGAAGGGAGGGCCAACCGAAAGCTTGCGGTCCCAGATCAGCTCAGCCACCAACGGCCAAATTGTTCCTAGGAAAACCACAAAAGTCGCCACCGCGAGCAACACATTGTTCGCCACAAGCGCACTTTCTCGGCTCACCATCGAGAACACGCCTTTGGCCTGCATTTGCCCTGCGCGCGCGGCATAAAGCGTCAATGCCCCTCCCATGAAGATGCCCGTGATCAGCAACAGATAAACGCCCCGCTCAGGATCATTCGCGAAAGCGTGGACCGAGGTCAGCACACCGGAGCGCACAATAAAAGCCCCGACAAGCGAGAATCCAAAGGCGAGGATTGCCAACAAGATGGTCCAGCTTTTCAGCGCCTCGCGCTTTTCAACGACAATCGCTGAATGGAGAAGCGCCGCCGCGATCAGCCATGGCATGAAAGAAGCGTTCTCAACCGGATCCCAAAACCAGAAGCCGCCCCAGCCAAGCTCATAATAAGCCCACCAGGACCCGAGCGCGATACCAATCGTCAGGTTGAGCCAGGCCAACAAGGTCCAGGGCCTTACCCAGCGCCCCCAAGCGGCGTCCACACGACCCTCGATAAGGGCGGCGACAGCAAACGAGAAGCTCATCGAAAGGCCCACATAACCGATGTAAAGAAACGGCGGATGGAACGCGAGGCCTGGGTCTTGCAGCAGAGGGTTGAGATCCTGACCGTTCAGGGGCGGAAACTCCAATCGCAAGAACGGGTTGGAAGTAAAGATGAGAAACGTCAAAAACGCAACGCCAACAGAGGCTTGTACTCCTAGAACACGGGCGCGAAGCCGATCCGGCAAATTCGTTCCAAACCACGCGGCCAAAGCTCCAAAAAACGCAAGGATCAAGCACCAAAGCAGCATTGAGCCTTCGTGATTGCCCCAGACCCCGGTCACTTTGTAGAGCATCGGCTTGGCGGTATGACTGTTCGCCGCAACCAGTCGCAACGAGAAATCCGAGGTCACAAAGGCATAGGTCAGCGCAGCAAAGGAAAACCCAACAAGGAAGAACTGAACAGTCGCCGCCGGTTCGGCCACGGCCATCCAGCCGCGCCAACCTTTTTGCGCACCGACAAGCGGCATGATGGTCTGCACAACGGCAACCAAAAGCGCGAGAATCAAAGTGAAGTGGCCGAGCTCAATAAACATATGGGAAGAGTAAAGCCCGCGCGCGTGAAGGCCAAGACCACGAGACGCTTGGT
>JABDPD010000055.1 GCA_013042895.1 Boseongicola sp.
ATCATGTCTCACGTTATCTCCTTCAAATTACTGATGGAAATGGTCCATAGCGGGGCTGCTAACACGGGGCCGCTTGTGATGTCCGCCCTTTGGCTTCAAGCCGAACGCCACCGTTTGACCTAAGCAAGTCTGCCCACGAAGCGGTCCTCCATTGAAACCCGGGCGCAGGGCCTTTAGGTCATGTTTCAACACATTTAGGAGCTGCCCAAAATGCAAGTGCGCGCTGATCTTGCCGACGCCGTTGGCAACACCCCCCTTATCCGTCTTCGCGGACCATCCGAGGCGACAGGGTGCGAAATCCTTGGCAAGGCCGAGTTTCTCAACCCGGGCCAGTCCGTCAAGGACCGCGCAGCGCTCTATATCATCCGTGATGCGGTCGCTTCTGGCGCTCTGCGTCCCGGGGGCACAATCGTCGAAGGTACAGCGGGAAATACCGGAATTGGCCTCGCGCTCGTGGGCGCGTCGATGGGCTTCAAGACGGTCATTGTAATTCCGGAAACCCAAAGCCAGGAAAAAAAGGACATGATCCGCCTTTGCGGCGCCGAACTCGTCCAAGTCCCTGCAGTTCCTTACAAAAACCCCAACAACTATGTGCGCTATTCCGAACGTCTTGCTGCGAAACTGGCGGAGACTGCCCCGAACGGCGCAATCTGGGCAAACCAGTTCGACAACACCGCCAACCGACAGGCTCATATCGAAACTACGGGCCCGGAAATCTGGGAGCAAACCGACGGCAAGGTTGACGGTTTTGTTTGCGCTGTAGGTTCTGGCGGTACGATTGCGGGTGTGGGTCAGTACCTTCAGCCGAAGGGCGTAAAGGTTGCGCTGTCCGATCCTGATGGTTCGGGTCTCTACAAGCTTTATACCGGACAGGACCCTGAACCCGGCGACTCGATCTCGGAGGGGATTGGACAAGGTCGGATCACAGCCAACCTTGAAGGGTTCACACCGGACTCTGTCTATAAAATTAAAGACAAAGAGGCTCTGCCGATTGTTTTCGATTTGTTGCGAGACGAAGGGCTTTGTCTTGGCGGCTCAACTGGCATCAACGTCGCCGGAGCCATGCACTTGGCGCGTGAAATGGGCCCTGGACACACAATCGTAACCATTCTGTGCGACTATGGTAATCGGTATCAGTCCAAATTGTTCAACCCTGCGTTCCTGAAGTCGAAAAGCCTTCCCGTCCCTGAATGGCTGGAGGGTGAGGAGCGCATTTTGCCCAGCGTTTTCGAAGGATAACACATGAGCGAGCCGCTTTTCCGCGACGCTTACCTGAAAACCTCACCGGGAACCGTTACTTCGATGACGGAAGAGGGTGGGATCGTGCTGGATCGCTCGGTTTTCTATGCCACGGGCGGTGGCCAACCCGGAGATGGCGGTTCGCTTACTTGGGGCGATAATACTGTTGGAATCACGACGGCCATTAAAGGTGAGAGCAGTACAATTGTTCTGATCCCGGAAAGCACGGAAAACCTGCCCGTGGTTGGGGATGAGGTTCTGCAATCCCTTGATTGGAATAAACGTTTTAATTTCATGCGGATACATACCGCACTTCATCTACTTTCCGCGGTGATTCCTTTGCCGGTCACTGGCGGCTCAATCTCCCAGGGCAAGGGTCGCCTCGATTTTGATATGGCAGAGCCTCCCGAAGACAAGGAGGCGTTGACAGACACCCTGAACGCTTTGATTGCGCGCGATTTGGAGGTCACCGAAAGCTGGATCACTGACGCCGAGCTGGACGCCAATCCCGGCCTCGTCAAAACTCTGTCGGTCCAGCCTCCACGGGGCTCAGGGCGCATTCGTCTGGTTCGGATCGGGCAGGGCGAAGATCAAGTCGATCTCCAGCCTTGCGGCGGCACCCATGTTGCACGGACCGGAGAGATCGGTCGGGTGCGTCTCGGCAAGGTCGAAAAGAAGGGCGCAAAAAATCGTCGTGTCTACATCCACCTCGACGATTAGCGCGCGGCGGTGCGTTTCAACCCCGAGGCGGGAGCGAAATCGTCAAACGCCTCTTGCGCACTAGGGCCGCAACCAGCTAAAGGGAGCGCGTCGGAGAGGTGGCCGAGTGGTCGAAGGCGCACGCCTGGAAAGTGTGTAGGCGGGAAACCGTCTCCAGGGTTCGAATCCCTGTCTCTCCGCCACTACTCTTCGGAAGTCCATGTAATCAGTGGCTTTCTTCCGAATATAGGGGTTGCCGTCCCTCTATAGTCCCCGACAACTTTTCTGCCCGAACACGAATTTTAGGGGTTGTTGAGCGCATAAATCGCGCTCATCTTACTCTTGGA